>JAUXDV010000148.1 GCA_030620735.1 Gammaproteobacteria bacterium | reverse complement strand
CTCCCACTCAGGTTCCAGCGGCGTGACATTGACGATGATGCCGCAGCGGGCATAGGTCGATTTACCGAGGCAGATCGTGAGCACATTGCGCGGGATGCGCAGGTACTCCACGGTGCGCGCAAGCGCAAACGAGTTTGGAGGAATGATGCAGACATCCGACTTCACATCAACAAAGCTCTCTTCATCAAAATTTTTCGGGTCCACGATGACTGAATTGATATTGGTAAAGATCTTAAACTCATCGGCGCAGCGCACATCATAGCCGTAACTGGAGGTGCCGTATGAGATCACCCGGCTGCCGTCTATGTCTCGCACCTGCCCCTCGATGAAAGGTTCGATCATGTTGTGCTGCTGCGCCATGCGGCGTATCCACTGGTCGGACTTGATGCTCATATTGCTTTAATCTGCTGTTTGAATGCGGGCATTTTACTTGGCTCAGGGATGGATTGCGACCCCCCTTCACCTCACCCCTCACCCTGGCCCTCTCCCCGGGGAGAGGAGATTGTCCTCGCCGCGTCAACATTCTTGTTTTTTCTTATGGCGAACACCATATAATGGGCTACCAATCCTGAAAACTGACGGCGCAAACACTATGTTAAGAATCGGACTTTTCCTGGCGACCAACTTCGCCATCATGTTATTAATTAGCATTATCTTCCAACTTTTTGGTTTAGAAGGAATTCTTGAAGAAAATGGCGTCGATCTTAACCTCTCAGCCCTGCTGCTCATGTCCGGCGTCATCGGCTTCGGCGGCTCCATCATCTCGCTGCTGATGTCAAAGTGGTTGGCAAAACGCTCCATGGGCGTTCACATTATCGAGACGCCGTCCAACCAGACCGAGCAATGGCTCGTCGAAACCGTCAGGCGGCAGGCGCAGCAGGCTGGAATCGGCATGCCGGAAGTTGGTATTTTCGACTCGCCAACACCCAACGCCTTCGCCACCGGCGCCAACAAGAACAATGCGCTGGTCGCCGTCAGCAGCGGACTGCTGCAGCAGATGACACGCGATGAAGCAGAAGCGGTTGTCGGCCATGAGATCACCCATGTCAGCAATGGCGACATGATCACATTGACGCTGATTCAGGGGGTGGTCAACACCTTCGTCATCTTCTTTTCGCGCATACTGGGGCACTTCATCGACCGGGTCATCTTCAAGAATGAGCGCGGTTTCGGCATGGGCTACTACATCGGCTCATTTGTCGGACAGATCGTCTTTTCACTGCTCGCCAACATCATCGTCGCCTGGTTCTCACGCCGGCGCGAATTCAAGGCGGATGCCGGCGGCGCAAGACTTGCCAGTCGCACCAAGATGATCAACGCCCTGCACGCCCTGCAACAGGGGCATGACCCTGAACCGCTGCCCAATGAGATGGCCGCCTTCGGCATCAACGGCGCAGGAATCAGAGAGCTGTTCAGCACGCACCCGCCGCTGGAGGTGCGCATCAAAGCGCTGGAATCCGGGTTATGACACCCTTCTCTGGCATGGTTTCGCCTCATTGCCGGATGCGTTATCGCTCATAGGATGTGCTGAGGCACGAAGCGCATCGATCGCGGCCAGAAGGCCGCTCCTACAGCAAGTGTCCGCACCAGACGTAGGAGTGGTCATCTGACCACGATAGAAAAGAGACACCAACTGCCTCAATGCACGGAGTTATTGAGAGTTACATATTTAACATGACAGAAGAGATCCCATGGGGCTTATCAGCAGATCCTCCAGCCTCTGCTCCCGGACATAGCGAGATTCACCTGTGGTCAGTCGATCTACTCCAGACGCAGGCGGATGAGACGCTGCTCGATGCCAGTGAGCGGCAGCGCAGTCTCAAGATGGCGCCGCAGCGCCGTAGTGAGTTCACAATTGGCAGGACTCTCATACGCAGCTTGCTTGCGCACTACCTTGATCTCCAGCCTGAGGTGATCAAGATCAGCATCGACAGCAACGGCAAACCCTCCCTCGCCCCTCCTCAGCAGCAACTCCATTTCAGTCTCGCCCACAGCAACAATCAGCTGATGATTGCCTTTGCGCGCTCCCCCGTCGGCCTGGATCTTGAAACACCCAGGCCCGTGAAGAATTTTATGAAGATTGCCACACGCCTGTTTCAACCGGAAGAGATCAGGCGACTGGAGGCAATCGCTGAACATCAACAGCAACACTACTTCTACCATCTCTGGACCACCTATGAAGCGGCGCAAAAGATGCATGGGGAGGGGCTATTCGGCAAACGCACATCAGCTTCATACAGTGGCAAATTCATGCTTGATGATGGAACGATCGGGGCTGTGTGTATCGATGAATGCTCCTCTGCTCCTGTTGAGGTGAGTTGTTTTGAGTACAACTCCTGTACGTATGTAGACCATGATGTAATGCGCGAAGCTTCCCTCGAGATAAAATATTAATTCCGTGTTGTCCGTGTGTTCCGTGGTTAAATCTGTTGCCCTGCTTGGATGAGCCAGCAGAATCCCGTATCATTCCAGCGTCTTTCCAACACTCGGTTATTCACCATGGATCTGTTTCAGATTATCCTGCTGGCCTTTATTCAGGGGCTCACTGAATTCCTTCCCATTTCCAGCTCCGCGCATCTCGTATTGACGCCTATGCTACTGGGTGTCGAGGATCAGGGGCTCTCTTTTGATATCGCGCTGCACATCGGCTCTCTGCTGGCGGTGATGATCTATTTCCGACGAGAAGTGGTTACCATCACCTCAGATACCCTCGGCAGGCTCTTCGCCAGACAGGAGGCCACTGAAAACAGTCAGCTTGGATTTGCGATAGCTGTCGCCACCATCCCGATTGTGGTCGCTGGCGCCATCTATACGCTATCCGGCATCGAATTTCGCGGTCCGATTATCATCGCTGCCGCCAGCATTCTTTTCGGCCTGCTGCTGTGGTGGGCAGACACCAAGCCCCGGCCGCACAAGAGTATCGAGCAGATTACACTGAATGATGCCCTGATCATCGGCATCTTTCAGATCCTCTCGATCATCCCCGGCACCTCACGCTCGGGCATTACCATGACGGCTGCTCTGATGCTGGGTTTCACCCGCACCGCCGCATCAAAGTTCTCCTTTCTGCTCGCCATACCAACGATACTGATGTCTGCAGGCGTGGTTATCCTGAAGATCATCAAATCCGATGCTCCTCTCGACTGGAATGCGATGATTATCGGCGCTGTGCTCTCTTTCATCGTAGCTTACGTCGCCATTTTCTACTTCCTGAAGTTGATCGAAAGAGTCGGCATGATGCCTTTTATCATCTATCGTGTATTGTTAGGTATACTGCTTCTTGCAGTGTTTCTCTGAAGAGCCTATTGATCCGGGATTTCGCCATGTCTCAAGCAAACACATCCGCCAATGTCGATCACGCCGAAGTTCGCAAGTTTGAACAACTCGCATCGCGCTGGTGGGATCCAAACAGTGAGTTCAAACCGCTGCATGACCTCAACCCGCTGCGCCTGCAATATATTGATGAGCGCGCCTCGCTCGACGGTAAAAGCGTACTGGATGTCGGCTGCGGCGGCGGCATTCTCTCTGAATCCATGGCGGCAATCGGCGCCAGAGTCACCGGCATCGATGCCGGCAAAGCGCCGCTCGAGGTTGCCAAATTGCATCTGCTGGAATCGGGGCATGAGGTTGAATACCAACACATCATGGTGGAAGAGCTGGCCGCTCAGCAACCTGAAAGCTTTGACGTGGTCACCTGCATGGAGATGCTGGAGCATGTCCCGGATCCCGGCTCAGTCATTTCAAGCTGTGCGCGCCTGCTCAAACCCGGCGGCATAGCCTTCTTCTCCACCATCAACCGCAATCCCAAAGCCTGGATGCTTGCCGTCATCGGAGCAGAGTATCTGCTGCAGATGCTGCCCAGGGGGACGCATGAGTATGCAAAATTCATCAAGCCCTCTGAACTTGACCAGTGGATCAGAGCAGCCGGGCTTGCCATGACCCACATGACCGGCATGACCTATAACCCGCTGACACGCATCTACAAGCTCAATGAACGTGATGTGGATGTCAACTACCTGGTCACCGCTTGTAAAGATGGCTGATATCCGCGCACTGCTGTTTGATCTCGACGGCACCTTTGCCGATACAGCACCTGATCTTGCCTATGCATTGAATGAGACCCTCTCTGCATTCGGCAAAAGGCCACTGCCTTATGAACAGGTACGCCCCGCAGTGTCACACGGCGCCATCGCGCTGATACGCCTCGGCTTTGAAATGAAGCCACAGGATCAGGGTTTCGAGAAGCGCCGCCAACACCTGCTGCAGGTCTATGAAAACAATATCTGCAGAGAGACTGTCCTCTTTGACGGCATACAGACACTCATCGAAGAGGCTGAAACACAGCGGCTGCCGTGGGGCATCATCACCAACAAGCCCGCATGGCTGACGAAGCCGCTGATGCAGGCAATGGGGCTGTCAGAGCGAGCCGGCTGCATCATCAGCGGCGATACCTGCGAACACAACAAACCGCATCCACAACCGATGCTGCATGCTGCAGAGCTGGTCAACACCGATCCACAGCACTGCATCTATGTCGGCGATGCCAGGCGCGATATTGAGGCTGGCAAGGCGGCTGGAATGCTCACCGCCGCTGCGCTCTACGGATATATCGAAGCACATGATCCTCCGTCCACATGGGATGCAGACTGGCAGATCGAAACTCCGCAGGATTTGCTGCGGTTGATTCCATAAAAAGCGCGGGAACGACAAAACAGAATTATCCACAGATGCACACAGATAAACACAGATTTAGAGATGAAAAAATATCTGTAAAAATAATAGCCGTAGAGCCTCTTGCAAAACTCCAAAATTTGTCATTCCGGCGAAGGCCGGAATCCATAGAATCAACAACTTACAGATCAAAAAATGGATACCGGCTAAAAGCATGCCGGTATGACGGGATTTTGCAACAAGGTTCCTTGTAATAATACCCATGAGACACACATGACCATACTCAACGACTCCACCATCCTCATCACCGGCGCCGGCAACGGCATTGGCCGCGCCGTCAGCAAGGCGTGCGCAGCGGCAGGGGCTACCGTGATTCTACTGGATAAAGAGTTGCCGGCTCTGGAATCACTCTATGACGAGATCGTCGCCAGCGGTGCGCCTGAGCCTGCCCTCTACCCCATGGATCTGGCGGGAGCCACGGCCGAGAACTATGAACTCATGGCGCAGCAGCTCGCTGAAAATTTTGACTCGCTGGAGGGCATCATACATAACGCCGCCGCCTTGCCCTACCTGAGCCGCATCGACGACTATGACATCAGTACATGGTTTGAAGTGATGCAGGTCAATCTGAATGCCGCTTTTAT
>JAUXDV010000033.1 GCA_030620735.1 Gammaproteobacteria bacterium | reverse complement strand
CGTCTGCTGAACGCGGCTCACCAGTTTCAGCAGCAGACGCAGTGGCATCAGCAACTGCCGGAGGGGGTGTGATCATGCAGTGGGAAACAGTCATTGGACTCGAGATTCATACCCAGCTATCGACCAGCTCAAAAATTTTCTCCGGCGCATCGACCGCCTTTGGTGCACAGCCGAACAGCCAGGCGTGCCTGGTTGATTTGGGGATGCCAGGGGTGTTGCCGGTATTGAATGTTGAGGCGGTGCGCAAGGCGGTAATATTCGGTACGGCAATCGGTGCCGGGATCGGGAGGCGCTCGGTGTTCGATCGGAAAAATTACTTCTATCCCGACCTTCCCAAGGGTTACCAGATCAGCCAGCTTGAATTCCCGATTGTCGGCCCGGGCGAGGTGGAGATTACGCTGGAAAATGGAGAGAGCAGGGTAATTGGCGTTACCCGCGCCCATCTGGAGGAGGATGCCGGCAAGTCGCTGCATGAAGATTTTCACGGCATGACGGGCATCGATCTCAACCGTGCAGGAACACCGCTGCTGGAGATCGTCTCCGAGCCGGACATGCGCTCTGCCGTAGAAGCTGTCATCTATGCGAAAAAGATTCACCAGATCGTGCGTTATCTGGGCGTCAGTGACGGCAATATGCAGGAGGGCTCGTTTCGCTGTGACGCCAATGTCTCGGTGCGGCCGCTTGGGCAGCAGGAGTTGGGCACGCGCGCCGAGTTGAAAAACATCAACTCCTTCCGCTTTCTCGAGCGCGCCATCAATTTTGAAGTTGAACGCCAGATCGAGCTTATCGAAGAGGGCGGCCGGGTGGTGCAGGAGACGCGTTTGTATGACTCGGACAAGGATGAAACCCGCTCCATGCGCTCCAAGGAGGAGGCGAATGACTACCGCTATTTCCCGGATCCCGACCTGCTGCCTGTTGAACTCGATGACGCCTTTATCGAAGAGGCTGTAGCTGGTTTGCCGGAGATGCCGGATGTGCGCCGCGCACGCTTCGAGGCTGATTTCGGGCTTTCACAACAGGATGCAGAAACAGTCACCAGCAGTCGTGAGCTGGCTGACTATTTCGAGACTGCTGCAACCATTGGCGGTGATTCCAGGCTTGCTGTTAACTGGGTCATGGGCGAGCTTTCTGCAGCCCTGAACAAGGCCGGTCTGGATATCGCCAACGCCCCTGTTTCAGCGGAGCAGTTCGGCGGGCTGGTCAAACGCATGGCGGACAACACCATTTCAGGAAAAATCGCCAAGGAGGTGTTCGAGGCAATGTGGAGTGGCGACGGCAGTGCGGACGAAATCATCGAAGCAAAGGGATTGAAACAGATCACCGACAGCGGCGCCATCGAGGCGATCGTCGATGAAGTGATCGCAAACAGCGCTCAGCAGGTGGAAAACTACCGCCAGGCGGATGCGGATAAACAGCCGAAGATGCTGGGCTATTTCGTCGGCCAGGTGATGAAGGCATCCAAAGGCAAGGCCAATCCACAGCAGGTGAATACGCTGCTGCGAGAGAAACTCTCAGGTTGAGGAAGCTCTGATCAAGTCGCTACGCGCCTCGATCAGTCATTCCTCCAAGTTATTCCACGGGGGAAGGGCCAACTATCAATATGTTTCGGCAGGCATCCAGTTTTCCCTTCCCCCGAACCCCCATCCCATGGACTTATTCAGAGGTTCCTTAATTCTCTACTGTTTTTAACCACAGATGAACACAGATAGACACAGATTTTTTACCACGAAAGGCACGAAAATCACGAAAAAAGATAAACCGATCTCTTTTTAACCACGGAACACGCGGACGACACGGAATTTGTTTCGTTACTCAGCACTCAGTCCTCGCCTTTATTAGCGAGCATTGCTACTCCGTCCACGAGTTTCAGACGCTCTTCGGCAAACCATTTCACGGCTTGAGGGTAGATGATGTGCTCCTGTTTGAGCACACGGGCGGCCAGCGTTTCAGCAGTGTCATCGGCGAGTACCGGGACCGGGGACTGCAGTATCAGCGGCCCGCCATCCAGCTCCAGGGTGACAAAATGAACGCTGGCGCCATGTATCTCTTCCCCGCTATCGAGCACACGCTGATGCGTATTTAGCCCCTTGTATTCAGGCAGCAGGGAGGGGTGGATGTTGATCAATCGCCCGCTGTAATGTGTTACAAAAGCTTCGCTGAGGATACGCATGAATCCCGCCAGCGCCACCAGGCCGGGGTTGAAAGAGTCGATCAGTGACATCAGCGCCTGGTCGTAGGACTCTCTTTCTGCATAATCCCGGTGTGAGAGTACTTTTTGGATGATACCGGCATCCCGTGCGCGCTGCAGTCCATAGGCATCGCTGCGATTGCTGATCACGGCGCAGATCCGGGCAGGATAACTCTCCTCTTTGGCAGCATCGATCAGCGCCTGTAGATTGCTGCCGTTGCCGGAGATCAGCACAACCACAGAGAGTGATTTGTTCATTGTGTTGTCGATACTCATTTAGCGAGGCCGGATCTGACGCTAACGAGACATGAAGATCTTTTAGTTTCTCGCCAAGACGCCAGGACGCAAAGGGTTTTTCTTGGCGGGCTTGGCGTCTTGGCGAGAGTCATGTTGATGTTTTGATCCGTTTTTAAAGATGTTAGTTACTCACGAGTTACTATAGTTAACCTGAGGCGCTCCATCACCCGCAGTAATCCTGCCAATTTGATAAACAGTCTCACCGGAGGCTTCGAGTAGAGCTTTCGCCTCATCAGCATCGGCTGCAGCAACTGCAACCACCATGCCGATGCCGCAGTTGAAGGTGCGCAGCATTTCACTCTCCTCGACATTGCCATGTTGCTGCAGCCAGTCGAAAATAGCCGGCCGCTGCCAGCTGCCGAGATCGATCTCTGCATTGACGCCGTCCGGGAGCACACGCGGCAGGTTTTCCAGCAGGCCTCCGCCGGTGATGTGGGCAAGCGCATGTACAGGAATTTTCTCGATCAGTTCGAGCAGTGGTTTGACATAGATGTGTGTTGGAGCAAGCAGGGCTTCACCCAGTGTTGCATCGTCCAATGGTTGATCAAGATCGGCGTCAGTCATTTCAAGAATGCGCCGGATGAGGGAGTAGCCATTGGAGTGAGGTCCGGAGGAGGCGAGCCCGAGCAGGAGATCCCCCTCTTTGACATGCTCCGCAGTCAATATTTTTGACTTCTCGACAATGCCGACAGCGAAGCCGGCAAGGTCATAATCCTCACCCTCGTACATGCCGGGCATTTCGGCGGTTTCACCGCCAATCAGTGCTGCTCCGGATTGCAGGCATCCCTCGGCAATTCCGCTGACGACCTGCGTCGCAGCTTCCACATCGAGCTGACCGGTGGCGTAGTAGTCGAGAAAGAAAAGTGGTTCGGCGCCGGCAACAATGATGTCATTGACACACATGGCGACCAGATCGATGCCGATGGTGCCGTGGCGCTGCATCATCATCGCAACTTTCAGCTTGGTGCCGACACCGTCGGTGCCGGAGACCAGAACCGGCTGGCTATATTTTTCAACAGGAAGTTCGAACAGTCCGCCGAATCCGCCGATTCCCGTGAGCACACCGGGACGAAAAGTCTGTTTGACGATCGGGCCGATCTTGTTGACCAGTTGATTGCCCGCATCGATATCGACGCCGGCGTCCCGGTAGCTGAGAGAAGTTGTTTTGCCAGTCACTTGGGTATCCGATGATGAAGAGTGGAACTCATTTTATCAGTTTCTATTCTCAGTTTCTTCAACAGTTATGTGGTGAAAGAGAATTCATTTCAACCAGGAGCGCAACTCGTCGCCACTGGCGGAGAATGCCCTGGCGAAACCTCTGACATAGTTGCCATGGCTGGCCTCGAGAGAGAAGAGATGGAAATCCGGCAGGGAGCGCAGCACTTCGATTGTTTTACCGTGGGTCTGCTGCATGCGTGTCAGAGCGTCGTCCCATTGCGCTGTGCCGTTTTGCAACTTCCAGGCATCACACTGCAGGGTCAGTCGCCGGCGTGCGAACAGGTTGCGGCTGTGCTCTTCATCCGCAATCCACAGCAGAGAAACTTGCGGAGAATTGATTAAATTCTTCGTGTGTTGAGCCAATTCGCTGACAAAGATCAAAATGTTTCCGTTGTCATCCAGAATAAAAGGCGTATAGCTTGCGTCCGGTGCTCCCTCGGAAGAGACGGTAGCCAGCACAACGCTTTTGAAGTTGCTGCGGAAATCAATCACTTCCTGCGGCAGATTCGATTCGATCTTTTTCATATCAGCCTCTGTTGTTGATGCAGTGTATAAAATCTTCGGCGGAATAATTCATGGTCATTGATTTTGAACTTGTAATGGAATTTATACTCTAAGATAAAATATGCGCAAGGTTATTCTTCACCTGATGAATATCAACGACTTGTGCGTGTTACCTTCCCCAATTAATATATAAAGAAAATCATTGAGTTACAGTGATTCTCTCACGAGGAGTAGTATGAATCGGTTATTGATTGTTCCTGGTATCGTCCTGTTAGCTGGCGGTCTCTATCTCTTTTTTTCTGACAGTGACAAGCCCGGGAACGCCAAACCCGGGGTGTCAATTTCCCTTGGAGAGCCGAAACCAATTGGCTCCTCGGAGATTGGAACAACGACTGTTACGGATGCGGTGGAGTTTACGGTTATACCAGTCACTTTAGATGAAGAGGGTCAGGCGGAGGTTGTTGCATCAGACGAGGAAAATTCGAGAGAGCCAGAATTATCCGTTCAAGCGGAGTCGTCTGAGGCCCTCACTTCCAGCGGCGATGGAAATTCGGAAGATGCTTCAGCAGTTGTCGATGTCAAATCAGAAATCAAGAGTGATCAGCAGCAAGCCTCTAACTATATTGAACATGAAATCGTCATTGATTCATCCCTCTTTCGGGCGACAAATGATGCCGGTTTGAGCGCCAATCAGACAGCCCGCATAGGAAAAATCATTGAGCCTTATCTCGATGCCAGCAGTGAGTTGCGTAAAGGCGACAAACTCATCGTTATTCTCGATCCCTCTGCGGGAGAAGCGGAGAATGACGCGGATCAGGTCCACCGGCTTGAATACCATGGCGCAAGGAAAACCCTTGTTATCACCCGTGTGGCGGGTAGTCTGAGTGACTATGAAGTCGGGAGTGGAAATAGCGTGGAGCGCAATAATGATGCTTCACCATCCTTATCCTCCATGGTTGCCGAAGAGACGCAGCAGCAGAGAGAGGAGCCTGCTGAGGTTGCTGCGGCGAGTGCGGCGGACAACGATCCGGCGACGGGTAGTATGAAACGTGTTGAAGGTGTTATTTCAGTCTCTTTTTTCAGTGCAGCGAGAGAGGCCGGACTGAATGCCGGACAGGTAGAGAAAATTCGTAAAATTCTGACTCCCTACATCAACTTCAATCGCGAGATGCGCAAAGGTGATCGTTTTGTGGTGATGCTGGATGGCGGGGATGTTCACTCCTGCGAATATATCGGTGTCCTCAAGCAATTGCTTGCAACCAGAGATGGTCAGGGCGCCTACAAGGTGACGGATAAAGCCGGCACGGATATTACAGTAGCAGAGAGCGCGAATGCTTCAAGTCAGACACAAAACACCAGGAGTGCGCTTCCTGAAATCGCACAATCAAAAACACCGGCAAAAAAAGGCGCCAACGTCCAGGTAAAGTCCCGGGAGAACTCCCGGGATGAGAGTCAACCCGCTGTGAAAGTTGTCCGCGAAGAGAAGAGCAAGTCTCGGAACAGCAACACCAGGATGAAGCAGCGGGAGGCGAGTAAACCGGCTGTAAAGATTGCAGGCATTGAAAAAAACAACTCCCGGCAGGTCAGGCGGGTTTCTCCGAAAATTCGTGATACACATAACAGCAGCCAGCAAAGCAATACAAAAAAATCTTTCTGGAAAAATCTCGGTTTTGGCTCATCTAAAGTAGCGGACGGCAACTGGAAGCCAAAGGATGGCAAACTGGCGAAGATATTCGACAAAGTTGCGGCTTCCGGGAAAGTGGAGAGGAAAGCATTGGTGCGCGCATTCAAATACTACCAGGAGAACAGGAAATCCTCCGCGCTGGCGCAGACGCACATCGCCATCGCTGACTATACCAAACTGGCAACGACAAAACGCCTGCATATTATTAACCTGAAAACAGCCGGCGTGACGTCGGTGCAGGTTGCACATGGCAGGAAATCAGGTCCCATTGGGGGGCGTGTTACATCAACCAGTAATGCGAACGGATCCAATAAAACCACCAAGGGTTTCTACAGGGTAGGCACCAAAGAGGGGCGCACCAACAGGAAGGGCCTTCCCTACCTCGCTGTGCAGGGACTGGAGTCGCACAACAAACTGGTGGGGCTGCCGCCAAGAAAAGGAGGCAGGGATATCATTATCCATACGGCAGGATATGTCGCATCAGGCGGGCGCAGTCTGGGTTGTTTCTCAATTCGCCCGCAAGACAAACGTCTTGTATTCAACAAGCTGAAAGGTGTGCTTTTCTATAGCTACGTTGGTTGACCGCGATATTTCAATAGATCAGTGCACGTGTTTTTTTCCAAATAGCATAAAGAAAACTATATAATTCGCACAGATTTTCTCATGAGAAGTGGTATGAAGTATTTATTGGCCGTTCCTGTCGTTATCTTGTTAGCCGCAGCGTTTTATATCTTTTATGTCTATGATCCAAATCCGTCAAAAAATACCAATAACGAGGTTTCAATTACCCGTGATGAGACGAAACAAAGCGGCTTAGCGGAAATTGGAACCACCACTGTTACGGATGCTGCAGAGTTAACAAAAGCGCCAGTGACTCTCCCGGCTGAGGAGAAATCAACAGATGCAGCCTCATCAAATGAAGAGAATCAAGCTGAGGTTGCTGTATCTGACGAGGAGAATTCGGATGAGTCCGCATCATCAGGTGAAGCTGAACCGGCTGAGAATTTCCTTTCCACTGCAGATGACAATACAACAGAAGAGACGACTCTTTCAGCTGCGGATGATTCAAAAAAAGAGTCAACCAATCCATCTGTAGTTGATAAATCAACAGAAGAGTCAACCACTCCAGTGGCAGTTGATGAACCAGCAGAAGAGACGACAACTCCAGTGGCAGTTGTTGATGAACCAGCAGAAGAGACGACAACTCCAGTTGCAGTTGATGAATCAGTAGAAGAGACAACCACTCCAGTAGCAGTTGATGAATCAATGGAAGAATCAACTCTCTCAACCGCAGCGGAGGAACCAATCGAGGATTCATCAACAGAGGATGCTGCAGCGAAAACAGTCACTTATGTTGAAACTGGTAGCGCCGACTCTCCACAGACTGTCAGTTTTGCCGAAGATTACAGCCGGGAAACTGCCGCGAAGTTTGAACAGAAACAGCCGCAAAGCATCGTGGCTGATGATCAGCAGCAACTTTCGGACGGCTATATTGTACATAGAGCTGTGATCACTTCATCTCTCTCTCAGGCCACCAGTGATGCTGGTTTGAGCGCCAATCAAAGCGCTAGGATCGGAAGAATTTTCAAACCCTATCTCGATTCAAGCCGCGAACTGCGTAAAGGGGACGAGCTGACGATTTTCCTCGATCCCGGTGCTGCAAAAACAGGCAATGATGCGGATCAGATACACAGGCTCGAGTTTCAAGGCGTCAGGAAAAACCTTGTTGTTATTCGCAAGGAGGGTAGTTTGAATGACTATGAAGTCAGGGATGCGGATGGCAAGATGCTCAGAGGTGGAGTTTCTACAACCTCTATAGTAGTTGCCCCCCCGCAGCGAGAGGTGGATGTAGAGCCTGCGCCGGCAGTCGAGGAAACCCGAAGAGAGGTGCCAGTAGAGCCAGCGCCGGCAGTCGAGGAACCCCGAAGAGAGGTGCCAGTAGAGCCTGCGCCAGTTGTCGAGAAACCCCGGCGTGAGGTGGTGCCTGTAGAAACTGTGCCGCACAGTGCGGCTGACTACAATGCAGCGACGGGTGATATGAAACGCCTTGAAGGCGTTGTTTCTATCACTTTATTCAGTGCTGCCAGAGATGCAGGGTTGAATGCGGGGCAACTGAAAAAACTTGAAGAGATTATGAACCCCTATATCAATTTTAATAAGGATGTTCGTAAGGGTGACCGCATTGTGATAACGCTGGATGGGAGTGACATTTACTCCAGTGAATTTAACGGCGTCGTCAAAAAACTGACTGTCGTCAGGAGTGACGACGGTACATACCGGGAGGTCAAGCCAGGAGACATTGATGTCATTCCCGGCGAGAGTGGTGATGATAATAGCGGCGCCAGGAAGCTCCCTTTCTGGAAAAGGTGGTGGAATAAAATCGGCTCCTCTACGGATGAAGAAGGCAGCAACTAAAAGCCGCGACCTGGCCTATTCTATGAGCCTGTCATTGCGAGGAGTGAAACGACGTGGCAATCCAGGTGTTTGTGGTTTGGTGAAGTTCGAGATTGCCGCGCTACGCTCGCAATGACAGTTACTTGCGCAGCATGTTCGACTGGACATTACTCCGGTTCATAGGCCAGGTTCTGTCCCAACCAACGCTCCATCTCAGCAAGTTCAATGCCTTTGCGCTCAGCATAGTCTGCCAACTGATCTTTGTTGAGTTTACCCACCGCAAAATAGCGGCTTTGCGGGTGTGCGAAATAGAGTCCGCTGACAGCTGCTGTCGGCACCATGGCTTTGGATTCCGTCAACCAGATGCCGGTGTTTTTTTCGGCGTCGAGCAGACCCCACAGCAGATCTTTCTCAGTGTGATCCGGACTAGCCGGGTAGCCCATGGCTGGGCGGATGCCAGGGTACTTTTCTGCGATGAGCTCGTCATTGCCTAACTCTTCATTCACCGCATAGCCCCATATCTCTTTGCGCACTTTCAGATGCAGCCACTCGGTCAATGCTTCGGCAAGGCGGTCCGCCAGCGCTTTTAGCATCAGCGCTGAGTAGTCATCATGATCTGCTTCAAATTCGGCAATCTTCTCATCGATACCGATGCCGGCCGTGGCGGCGAATCCGCCGATGTAATCCTTGATGCCTGTTGATCCTGGCGCAACATAATCAGCCAGTGACTCATTGTGCTTCCCCCGTGGCTGTTTTCCCTGTTTGCGCAGGAAGTGCAGGGTGGCGGCGACATCCTCTCGCGAGTCATCGGTGTAGATTTCGATATCGTCAGTGACAGCGTTGGCGGGAAAAACCCCGACCACGGCGCTGGCGCGCAGCCAATTCTCTGCAATGATCTGCTGCAGCATGGATTCGGCATCGGCGAACAGTTTGCGCGCCTCTTCGCCTTTGTGGGCGTCATCGAGTATTTTGGGAAAGCGCCCCTTCATCTGCCAGGCATGGAAAAAGAAGGTCCAGTCAATATAAGGGGTGATCTGCTGCAGGGGAATGTCATCGGCAACCAGCAGGTTGTTATGCTCTCCTGCAATTCTGAAGCCATCTTCAGCAACGTAGCCAGGTTTGAGCATCAATGGCGTGATGGTCTGGGATTTATCCCACTCGATCACTGTCGGGTTGGCGCGCGCGTCGGCAATTGGAATGAGGTTTTTGGATTCACTCTTTGCTGCTCGCCGTTGGCGTACATCTGCATACTCTTCCTTGAGATCACTGAGAAATTGACCTCTCCTCTCATCCGACAGCAGCGTGCTAGCCACGCCGACAGCGCGGGAAGCATCGTGGACATAGACGGCGCCATGTTGATACTCGGGTTCGATCTTGACGGCGGTATGCGCCTTCGAGGTGGTTGCGCCACCGATCATCAGCGGTATGTCGAAGCCCTGGCGGGTCATCTCTTTGGCGACATGCACCATCTCGTCGAGGGAGGGGGTAATGAGGCCTGAGAGACCGATGATGTCGACACCCTCCTGCTTCGCTGTTTGCAGAATGGTCTCGGCCGAAACCATGACGCCGAGATCAACCACTTCATAGTTGTTGCACTGCAGCACCACGCCGACGATGTTTTTGCCGATATCATGCACATCGCCCTTGACAGTGGCCATGAGGATTTTCCCCTGCGATCGTGCGGCGCACTCAGCTTTTTCGGCTTCAAGGTAGGGCTGCAGCCAGGCGACGGACTTTTTCATGACGCGCGCAGATTTGACCACCTGCGGAAGGAACATCTTGCCGTCGCCAAAGAGATCGCCAACCACATTCATGCCGTCCATCAGGGGACCTTCGATGACGAGGATAGGGCGTCCCAGTTTCTCCAGCGCCTCTTCGGTATCGGTGTCGATGTATTCGGTAATTCCCTTGACCAGTGAGTGTTCGAGGCGTTTCTCGACAGGCCATTCACGCCACTCCGGACTCTCTTCGGCCTTGGCTGTGCCATCTCCCAGATAGTTGGGCGCTATTTCAACCAGTCTGTCACCGGCATCGGCACGGCGGTTGAGCACCACATCCTCGACCGCCTCGCGCAACTCCTGCGGCAGGTCATCGTAGACCGCCAGCTGGGCTGCATTGACAATCCCCATATCCATGCCGGCCTGGATGGCGTGATAGAGAAACACAGCATGAATCGCCTCACGCACCGGATTGTTGCCGCGGAACGAGAAGGAGACGTTGGAGACGCCGCCCGAGATCAGGGCATGCGGCAGGGTCTGCTTGATGGTGCGGGTGGCCTCGATGAAGTCCACGCCGTAGTTGTTATGCTCCTCGATGCCTGTTGCGACGGCGAAGATGTTGGGATCGAAGATGATATCTTCAGCCGGGAAACCGACCTCTTCGGTGAGAATTTTATAGGCGCGGGCGCAGATCTCGATCTTGCGCTGCTGCGTATCGGCCTGCCCCTGTTCGTCGAAGGCCATGACGATAATGGCTGCGCCATAGCGCTTGCAGAGCCTGGCGTGTTCGATAAAAGCGGATTCACCCTCCTTGATGGAGATCGAGTTGACAATCGACTTGCCCTGCACACACTGCAGTCCGGCTTCGATGATCTCCCATTTTGAAGAGTCGATCATAAAGGGGACCTTGCAAATGTCGGGTTCACCTGCGCACAGGTTTAGAAAACGCACCATCGCCGCCTTGCCGTCGAGCATGCCTTCATCCATGTTGATATCGACGACCTGTGCGCCATTCTCCACCTGGGTGCGGCACACATCCAGCGCCTGTTCATACTCTTCGTTGAGTATCAGTCGCTTGAAAATGGCTGAGCCTGTCACATTGGCTCTTTCACCGACAT
The DNA here is from genome assembly GCA_030620735.1 of Gammaproteobacteria bacterium. Classification (GTDB taxonomy): domain Bacteria; phylum Pseudomonadota; class Gammaproteobacteria; order Chromatiales; family Chromatiaceae; genus Sva-25. Next base: position 1,376 of record JAUXDV010000033.1, on the reverse strand, counting down.
TGACGAACAGCGAGTCTGCGCCGATATTCAGCGGCTCCAGTCCTGACAGGCGGCATTCGTGGGGTTGATCCGGCAGCGCTCGCGGCCTCTTGTCCGCGACTGCAGCAGCAATGGCGCGGATATGATCCGGGGTGGTGCCGCAGCAGCCGCCGACGATATTGAGGAAGCCGTTGGCAGCCCAGTCACCCAGTTCAGCGGCAATTTGTTCCGGGGTTTCATCGTATTCACCAAACTCGTTCGGCAGACCGGCATTGGGGTGTGCCGAGACGCGGGTATCGGCGATGTGTGACAGCTCCTCGACGTACTGGCGTAGCTGGTCTGCACCGAGTGCGCAGTTGAGGCCGATGGAAATCGGCCTGGCGTGGCGCAACGAGTTGTAAAACGCCTCGGTCACCTGGCCGGTGAGCGTACGCCCGGAGGCATCCGTGATGGTGCCGGAAATCATCACCGGCAGGCGCTTGCCGGATTCCTCAAAATATTGCTCGACTGCAAATACCGCGGCTTTTGCATTCAGGGTATCGAAAATAGTTTCGATCAGGATGATGTCAACGCCACCTTCAACCAGTGCGCGCGTCGACTCGGTGTAGGCCTCGACCAGTTCATCAAAACTGATATTGCGGAAACCCGGGTCGTTGACATCGGGAGATATCGAGGCCGTGCGGTTCGTCGGACCCAGTACGCCGGCGACAAAGCGTGGTTTGTCCGGTGTTTTTGCAGTCAGCGCGTCTGCCGCCTCGCGCGCAATGTGTGCCGAGGCGACATTGATCTCAAAGCTCAGGTCTTCCATGCCATAGTCGGCCATGGCAACACGCGTCGAGTTAAAGGTATTGGTCTCGATAATGTCCGCGCCGGCCTCGAGATACTGCGTATGGATATCACGGATGATCGCTGACTGGGTCAGGCTAAGCAGATCATTATTACCCTTCAGGTCGGAGGGCCAGTCTGCAAACCGCTCACCGCGATAACCGGCCTCGTCCAGCTTGTGGCGCTGGATCATGGTGCCCATGGCACCGTCCAGAAAAAGGATGCGTTGATCCAGAATTTCGGTGATTTTTGTCATTTTTTTCAGTGAAATAGAGAGATTTGTCAAAGTCTAACAGAGTTTTATTGTTTATCCGCGTAAAGATATCCTTAGATATCAATTCATTATCTCGACCAGCGCCCTGTTATCCAGCCGGGCAGTCATAATGACACCAACACCAAATATCGTGTGTCTTTGGCGAGCAACCACTACATATAGTATCATTGTAATATAACTGCCTGTCAGCAGCTGCATTTCCTACACTCATTTTATAAGGGCACTTCCGATACAACTATCAAGATGAAAAACAGACCTGCCATTTACCTGCTCATCTGCATCCTGTCGTTTGCCCGGC
>JAUXDV010000012.1 GCA_030620735.1 Gammaproteobacteria bacterium | reverse complement strand
GACCGCCAAGAAAAATCTTTGCGTCCTTTGCGTTCTTAGCGAGAGATTCTTTTAAAACTTGACTCATTTGCAAGCGTTTTAGTGAATCAAGGATCCTAGGGGAAGACGTTGAAGAGAGTAAATATCGGTCTGCTTGGACTGGGAACAGTCGGTGGTGGAACCCTGAATGTGCTGGTGCGCAATGCTGAAGAGATTAGCAGACGCACTGGTTGCGAGCTGCGTGTTACCTGCGCCGCAGCTAAAAACTATGATCCGCAACTGCTGGATGGCATCGAAGATGTCACAGTTTATGATGATGCGCAACAAGTGCTTTCCGATCCCGATGTGGATATTGTGGTCGAGTTGATTGGCGGATACTCTCCGGCGCGCGAGTTCGTTCTCGAGGCGATTCGTCATGGCAAGCATGTCGTGACTGCCAACAAGGCGCTGATCGCCACGCATGGAGAAGAGATTTTTGCGGCCGCGCGCGACAAAGGCGTCACGGTCGCCTTTGAGGCGGCGGTAGCCGGCGGCATTCCGATTATCAAGGCGCTGCGCGAGGGGCTGGCTGCCAACCGCATCGAGTGGATCGCAGGCATCATCAACGGCACGGGAAATTTCATCCTCTCGGAGATGCGCGACAAGGGACGCGAATTTGCTGATGTGCTGAAAGAGGCGCAGGAGCTGGGTTACGCCGAGGTCGACCCGACTTTCGATGTAGAGGGAATCGATGCGGCGCACAAGCTGGCGATCATGGCTTCCCTGGCTTTCGGCATGCCGCTAAAATTTGATGAGACATCTACCGAGGGCATCACAAAGATCGAACCCCGCGACGTCACCTATGCCGGTGAACTCGGCTATCGCATCAAACATCTTGGGATCACCAAGCGCACCGATGCCGGTGTCGAATTGCGTGTGCATCCCACCCTGATTCCCGAAGGGCGGCTGCTGGCGAATGTCGATGGGGTCATGAATGCCGTGCTGGTCAAGAGCGATATGGTCGGACCGACCCTCTATTATGGCGCCGGTGCCGGCTCATTGCCGACTGCCTCTGCCGTGGTTGCAGACATCATCGATGTTGCACGCACCATGGATTGTCCTGAGAGCCGCGTTCCTTGCCAGGGGTTTCAGGACGGTGCGATAGAGGATATTCCGGTAGTCTCCATGGATGAGATTGAAACATCCTATTACCTGCGGCTCAGTGTCAGTGATGTTCCCGGCGTGATGGCCGAGATCTCTACGCTGCTGGCGAATGCCGGCATCAGTATCGAGGCGATGCACCAGTATGAGTCCCACAGTGAAAATGGCCGGGTGCCGCTGGTGATGCTGACCCACCACATGCGTGAGAAAGTCATGAATGAAACCATCCGGCAGCTGGAGTCGCTGGATGTCGTGGAAGGCGAGGTTGTGCGCATCCGTATGGAGCATTTGCGTTGAAACAAAGTTTGCAGTCGTCAGTCATCAGTTTGCAGTAAAAAACAACAACATTCTTTCTCCTGAGTCTCTGGCTAAACTCCGTCATTCCGGCATGTTGTTAGCCGGAATCCATTTCTCGATCTGTAAGTGGTCGATTCTATAGATTCCGGCCTTCGCCGGAATGACACGTGAATCCCTTTTTTAGCTGAAGACTGATAACTGCAAACTTTCATTGCCATGCTTACCCAATATCTCCTTGCCCCCGGCCTGTTTGAGCCGCCGGACTCCGAATATGACGGTCATTTCCCCCATCTCGACATGCTGCTGTCGAGAAGTGATCATGTCGTTGAAAAGAAAGATGGTTTTGAGTCGTTTTTGTGCTCCCACTTTGATGTTTCGCCGCCGCCAAACCAGGATCTTCCATCGGCATCGCTGATGCTGTCGGCTGAAGGAGGGGAGCCGCTATCGGACAACTGGGCAGTTGTGGCGCCGGTACGTCTGCATGTGGATCGGGACCGGCTGCTGCTGATTCCGTTGCCGCTCGACGATGTCGAACGTTCTGATGTCGACAGGCTCCGCAAGGCGTTCAATCAGCACTTCAGCGATGACGGGCTTGAATTGATCACCGATTTCCCCTGCAACTGGTACCTGCGCCTGCAGCAACCGCGTCAGCTGACAACCTCGTCACTGGCGCAGGTGGCCGGGCGCACGCTTGACCCATTTCTTCCCGCCGGAGCAGATGCCGGGTGGCTGCGAAGACTGCTGAATGAGTCACAGATGCTGCTTCATAGCCTGGAAATCGAGGGTTTTAACAGCCTGTGGATATGGGGTGTTGGCCAGTTGCCGGAAGCAGTGCGTTGTCATTTCGGGGAACTCTCCGGTGACAATCTTCTCCTGCGTGGTTTGCAGGCGAATGCAGTTCCAGGCTGTCGAGGTGAAGCCCGTTTGATGGTGAAAGATGCACCTCAGCAGGCTGTAGAGTCGGGAGATCAGCAGCAGTGGCTACGGGCGATAGAGGATCTGGATGCCACTATCGAAGAGTTGTTGAAGGCGCTGTCAAATGGCAGCATCCGCAAAATCATCCTCCAGGACGGCAGCGGCAACAGCTTTCATTATCGATCTTTTATGCGCTTTCGCCTGTGGCGCAGCCGCTTCAACATTAAGGAATTTATGAATAAGTCCGCAGGATGGGGGTTCGGGGGAAGGGGAAACGAACACCAATTGTAACGCGTTGATAGTTAACTCCTTCCTGAATAATCTGCCGGAGGGGGTGTCACAAATTAGGTAAAAAGAGTATCATAGTTCGCTTATTTTGCTTGCGTTGCGGCTTGTCCCTTCAGCGGCTGCTTCGGAAATATCATCATGGCTGCTAAATCCAGAAAAACGACTGCGAAGTCAGACCGGTCAGGAAGAAAAGCGCCGACTCTTTTCGGAGCAAAGAAAAAGCGTGCGCCAGCAAAAAAAAAGCGGGCGTCAACAAAGAGAAAGTCTGCGACGCCAAAGAGTCGAAAAAAGACTACAATCAAAAAGAAAAGATCTGTTAAATCAAGGAGAAAACGTCGTAAATCATCATTTACAAAACGGTTATTAAAATTTATGCTGATTCTGCTGTTTATTGCTGCAGTCCCTCTCGGGTCTTACATGATGCAGCTCTCCGATGAGATTACCACCAGTTTCGAGGGACAGCGCTGGGCTGTTCCTGCGCGGGTCTACTCCCGTTCCATGGAGTTGTACAGCGGAGCGCCGGTATCCAGGGAGCGTCTTGTCAGCGAGTTGAAGTATCTTGGCTATCGTAAAGTCAGTCAACCCGCCGCCACAGGAACATGGGCCATGAACGGCGAACGTCTGCTGCTTCGCAGCCGCCCTTTTACTTTCTGGGACGGCGCCGAGCCCGAGCGCGCACTCGATATTCGTGTTGGCGGTGGAAAGATCAAAGCCGTCATGAATCATGATACGGGTAAAGAGATCGATCTGGTGCGTCTTGAGCCACTTGAAATCGGCAGCATCTATCCGCGTGACAACGAAGACCGTGTGATCCTGACGCCGGATGACATTCCCGAATTGCTCAAGAAGACGCTGATTACCATCGAGGACCGCAGCTACTATGACCATTTCGGCATAGATCCGCGTGGGATCACGCGTGCAGCCGTTTCAACCCTGGTCAAAGGAAGGCGTCAGGGAGGGAGCACTATCACCCAGCAGCTGGTCAAGAACTACTTTCTGACGCCAAGACGCGATCTTAAGCGCAAGAGTAAAGAGGCGCTGATGGCAATCATACTCGATGCAAAGTATGACAAGGAGGATATCCTCGCAGCCTATGCCAACGAAATTTACCTTGGGCAGGACGGCAATCGTGAAATTCACGGTTTTGGTCTCGCCAGTGAATTCTTCTTTGGCGTCCCTATTGCCGAACTTCAAATTCATCAGATTGCACTGATGGTGGGACTCATCAAGGCGCCATCCACCTATAACCCCAGGCGAAATCCGGAAAACGCATTGAAGCGCCGCAACCTGGTTCTGGATGTGCTTGCAGAGCAGGGAGTAATCAGTGAGGGCAGCGCTGCTGTTGCCAAGGAAAAATCACTGGGCGTAGTCAAAAAGAAATCTACCGGGCAGGGTGGGCGTTTTCCGGCATTCATGGACCTGGTCAAACGTCAGCTGCGGCGTGATTATCAGCCTGAAGATCTGACCTCGGAGGGGCTGCGCATTTTCACCACAATGGATCCCTGGGTGCAGAAAACTGCTGAGAGTAATGTCCTCAAGCGTCTGCAGAAGCTGGAAAAACAGAAAGGGTTGCCGAAGGGAAAACTGGAGGTGGCTTCAATTATCGTCACCCCGCAGGATGGCGAAGTTTTGGCCGTCATCGGCGGGCGCAAGGCTGGCTATGCTGGCTTTAACCGCGCACTGGATGCGACGCGTCAAATTGGCTCGCTGGTCAAGCCGGCGGTCTATCTGACAGCGCTGCAATATCCGGATCGCTATGCACTCTCCACGCCCCTGGATGACAGCAAGGTGGTGTTGCACAATCGCGGCAGCAAGAGCTGGAGTCCCTCCAACTATGACCACAAGGATCACGGCGATGTGCCTCTGGAGTTGGCGCTGGCGAAATCCTATAATCAGGCGACGGTACGCCTTGGTATGGATATCGGGGTTGACCGGGTTGTGAAAACACTGCATGCGCTGGGCATGAGCAGCGAACCTGATCCATTGCCATCGCTGTTGCTGGGTGCAGTGAACATGACGCCGCTGGAGGTGACACAGCTCTACCAGACGATTGCATCCGGTGGATACCGCTCGCCACTGCGTGCGATTCGTGAGGTCATGGGGCCGCAAGACAAAGCCTTGAAGCGTTATCCATTGACCATCAAACGCACAGTGCCGGCCGGACCGGTCTATCTGCTCTCCAGGGCGATGCAGTCCGTGGTGACCCGGGGGACGTCGCGTTACCTGCTGAGCGCATTGCCGAAATCCCTGAATCTCGCTGGCAAGACAGGCACCACCGATAATTTACGTGACAGTTGGTTTGCAGGTTTCTCATCCGACTATGTCACCGTGGTATGGGTTGGACGGGATGATAACAAGCCGGCTGGACTTTCAGGATCCAGCGGCGCCCTGCGTGTATGGGCGGATATGATGAAACCGTTACAGCCATCTCCACTGGACCTGGTGGTTCCGGGAACCATCGAGATGGCCAGGGTTGATTCCCGCAGCGGCATGCTGTTCAATCCGGTGTGTGGCGGCAATGGCGTTGAAAAGCCCTTTCTCAGAGGCTATACGCCATATGAGGAGGCGTACTGTGGTTCTGATCATCTGATGGCGCCGGTTCCTGCAGGGAGGAGTTCAAACCAGGTGACGCGACCGGGAAGAGGATCCAGGGACAGCGATGGCCATCCTGATTTTAATGGTGATTCATGGGATAATAATCAATCCAGACCGCCGAAAAAGAGTAATGAAGGACTGGGTGGATTCCTAAGAGGTATTTTTTAATGAAAACATTGATTGTATTTGCGCTGCTGCTGTTTCTGGTTCAATTGACAGGCTGCACCAACTCCACACCGCGAGTCAAGCCGGCGCCGGTTTACCAGCATGGCGAGCGAGTTGGCGGAGGTTCGACAAATGCGCTTGAGATGCCTGAAATAGGAACAGAAGATGGCGGCGAATATGGCCAGGAGCCCGGTGAAGAGTATCGGGTCAGTGAACTCGACAGTGATGTTCCGCAGGCGCCGACAGACTCTCCCGTCACGGATTTGAGCAGCGACTCTTTATTGAACGGGGGTGAACAGGTTGCCTATGCCGGGTCTGCCGATTCGGGCACATCCATGGGAAAGGCGGCGAATTCACTGTTGGAGAAGGCCGAGTCCCAGCAGCAGGCTGGAGATCTCAGCGGCGCCGCATCGACACTGGAACGGGCTGTGCGTATTGAATCGCGTAATCCGCTGCTGTGGAATCGCCTCGCAAATGTGCGTCTGCAGCAGGGACACAGCGATCTGGCGGTCGAATTTGCCTCAAAATCGAGTGAATTTGCAGGCTCTGACGAGGCTCTGAAACAGAATAACTCCCAAATCATCGACAAGGCGAATTCGCCCAGATGATTCTCCGGAAAACCTGCTTCATCATGGTGACTCATGCCGGTTAATCTGCTCGATCTGGATCGCAGCGGACTAGAGTCTCTGTGTGTGGAGCTTGGTTTCAAGGCCTATCAGGGACGCAACCTGCTGAAGTGGATTCACAAGCATGGCGTGCTTGATCTTGACGCCATGACGGATCTACCCAAGCGGCTGCGTGAAGAGCTTCAACAGCACACGGAGATTCGCCTGCCGAAGATCGTTTTTGAACAACCCTCCCTTGACGGCACGATCAAGCGGCTGCTCGAGATAGAGGGTGGACAGCGCATCGAGACGGTCTTTATCCCGGCGGAGAACAGAGGCACCCTGTGCGTCTCTTCACAGGTCGGTTGCGCTCTGGCGTGCTCTTTCTGCTCTACAGCACAGCAGGGCTTTAATCGCAATCTGAGTGTCAGTGAGATCATCGGACAGTTGTGGTTAGCCGTGCATTTGCTCGGCGAGCAACAGGCAGTGACGAATGTGGTCATGATGGGAATGGGTGAACCGCTGGCAAACTTTGATGCGGTTGTCTCGGCTATGGATATTATGCAGGATGACCTGGCCTATCAGCTCTCCAAGCATAAGGTGACACTGAGCACTTCCGGTATCGTTCCTGCATTAAAGGCGCTGCGGCAGGCAACGGATGTCTGCCTGGCCGTGTCACTGCATGCAGCAGAAAACCAGCTGCGTGATGAGTTGGTGCCTATCAATAAAAAATATCCTCTGGAGCAGTTGATTCCTGCCTGCAGGGAGTACATCAAGGATGACAAGCGGCGCAAGATTACCTGGGAGTATGTGATGCTGGATGGGGTCAACGACAGCAATCGAGATGCGCGTGCATTGATCCGCTTGCTCGAAGGCATTCCCTCCAAGGTCAATCTTATTCCCTTTAATCCGTTTCCGGGTACAGCATATCGCTCTTCTCCCGCTGAACGTATCGAAGAGTTCCGTCAGAGATTAAGGCGATCGGGAATGATTGCAACCACGCGCAAAACCCGCGGAAACGATATTGATGCAGCTTGCGGGCAGCTGGTCGGCAAGGTAAATGATCGAAGCAATCGTCAGCTGCGCAGTGCGATGAGAAGCACATGATGAGAAAAATATTGCATCACTCTTTGTGGTTGCCGCTGCTGCTTATGCTTGCTGCCTGTGAAACCACTGGCGGCCGTGATCCCGCCACGAATATGATCCAGTACTCGAGTAATAGCCCGGCCGTCGCTTATGTGGACCTTGCAAAGGCTTACATGAAGCAGGGGAAAATGGCTAATGCACTGGAAAATGCGACAGAAGCTGTCAGGGTTGATCGCAATCATGCCGAAGCGCAGCTTGTGTTGGCATTGATCTACCAAAATATGAATAATTTTAACTTGGCTGCGAAGCACTATTCCCTCGCCAAAAAACTGGCGCCAAATGATCCTATGGTAGCAAATGCCTATGGTGCATTTTTGTGTGCGGAGCAGCGCTATGCTGAGGCTGATTCCGAATTTAACATGGCTGCTGCAAGCGTCATGAACCCCTCTCCATGGGTTGCCTCGACCAATGCCGGTTTATGCCAGGAAAGCAGTGGTCGATATGCTTTGGCAAAATCCAGCATGCGCCAGGCTCTGCAGCAAAATCCGAACTATGAGCCGGCTAAAAAAGGTCTGGCCAGATTAAAATGATATTGAGTTACAGGATCTTCAACAGATGACAGAAATTGACGAGGACGAGAGCCAAATCGCAGTGGATGAAACTGCAGGCTCTCAATTAAAGGCAGCGCGTGAAGCTGTGGATATGACGCTTGAACAGGCGGCAGAACAGCTGCATCTGCTCAAGGAAACAGTCATTGCACTGGAGGAGGAGGATGCGTCCAAACTTCCGTCACGCGTCTTTACACTGGGCTACCTGAGAAATTATGCGCGCATACTTGATTTGCCGGAATCGCATATCCTGGGGCTGTTCAATAAGGAGATCGAAGAGGTTGAAGATATCAGGAGTTTGCAACAGCCTCGCGCACCTATAATACGCACCCGCAGACATCAACAGGCTAACGGTGGTCGTCTATTCGTTAAGCTGATTACCGGCTTGATTCTGATAGCAATCATTGCGCTGCCGGTTCTCTGGTGGAGGGGTGCAATTCAACTGCCGGATTTGAGTGGTTTGCCATTTCTCCCGACCACTGAAAAACACAAGAGCGCCGAGACAAGTGGCGATGATGACTCTGAAACGTTCACTTTATCCATCGGTGATAAGTCGGCCTCTCAAAATGAAACTGAGCAGGATGTGACCGTTGCTGCGGATGAAGCCGCGTCAAAAGAGAGTGATGAGGATCTTCTCGAGTTGTCGCTCGAGACAGCGGGTGATGAAGCAGAGGATAGCAAGGATATCAATACGGATGCAGAAGAGACGTCAAGTGGAACATCAGCAGAAGTGTCAGGAGAAACATCAACAACGTCCCAAACCACCGGGAAGACAGCGGTAAGTGATGATGCCGTCGTTGTTGCATCAGATGCCGCCGGTGAGACGCAAGCAGACGGCGAGCACAAGGTCACACTCGATTTCAGTGAAAACTGCTGGGTGAATGTCAATGATGCCGAGGGTAAGATCGTTCTGTTTGGAGATATACCGGCCGGTTCGAGCAAAACATTGGAAGGAAGCGCACCCTTTACGTTTGTTCTGGGTAATGCGACCAAGGTAAAAGTCTCTATTGATGGACGTCCTTACGATATTGAGCCTCATATCAAGGGCGGTGTTGCGCGTTTTTCTCTGGGTGAGCCGGCCGAGTGAAAAAGATCCAGTCTATCCGCGGCATGCACGATATTCTGCCGGGTGAATCCCATCTGTGGCAGTTTGTCGAAGAGACAGCGAAATCAGTTTTTGACAGCTTTGGATATCAGCAGATCCGCACCCCGGTGATGGAGCAGAGTGCTCTGTTTCATCGTGCGATCGGTGAGGTTACCGATATTGTTGAAAAGGAGATGTACAGTTTCGACGATCGTAATGGAGATAGTCTGACACTGCGGCCGGAGGGAACCGCAGGAGTTGTCCGGGCTTGCATCGAACATGGACTGCTGCACAATCAAAGACAGCGTTTATGGTATCAGGGAGCGATGTTTCGTCATGAACGTCCACAAAAGGGGCGCTACCGACAGTTTCACCAGATGGGTGTCGAAGCTTTCGGCATGCAGGGTCCGGATATCGATCTGGAGATCCTGCTGATGACTGCACGGCTATGGCGGCAGCTGGGTGTCGATGGGGCTGAATTGCAGTTGAATACCCTGGGAACACCGCAGGAGCGGACGATTTATCGACAACAGCTGGTTGACTATTTGTCACGCCATCGCGATAGTCTGGATGAGGACAGCAGACGGCGCCTCACCAGCAACCCTTTGCGCGTGCTGGATTCAAAAAATCCCGAGGTTCGGCAGGTGGTCAGTGATGCCCCGCTGCTGATGGAGTATCTGGGCGATGAATCACGCAGCCACTTCGAACAGCTCTGCGAGGGATTGCAGCAGGCTGGTATAGACTATACTGTCAATCCACGGCTGGTGCGTGGACTCGATTATTATGTACTCACGGTGTTTGAGTGGGTGAGCGATCGCCTTGGTGCGCAGGGGACTATTTGTGCTGGCGGACGCTATGACGGTCTGGTAGAGCAGCTTGGAGGCAGGCCGATGCCTGCGATTGGTTTTGGGATGGGGCTGGAGCGGATTGTCTCCCTGCTGGAGGCGAGCTCTGCGGCCAATATGGAGAGGCGTGCTGACTTCTATTTTGTTGCATCAGACAACACTGAAATAAAAGCACAGCTGATTGCAAACGAGCTTCGTCGGGACATAGGAAGTGTGCGGATCCTGGCAAATTGCGGTGGCGGAAGTTTTAAATCACAGTTTAAAAAAGCCGATCGCAGCGGCGCTGGTTTTGCTCTGATTCTGGGTGAAGATGAGTTGCAGCGGGGCGTGGTCGGAGTGAAATCATTGCGTGAAGATAGAGCGCAGAAAGAAGTTTTACTTGATGATTTATCGAATTATCTGGAAGGTTTAATCTAATGAATGAGATCCTGAGTGATGACGAACAGATCGAACGTATCAAGGCCTGGTGGAAAGCAAATGGTAATTCGATTATCGCCGGCGTGGTGATTGGTCTGGGTGGTTTTTTTGCCTGGCAATGGTGGGGAGGGTATCAGGACAAGCTGGCGGGAGAGGGCGCTGAGGCATACGAACTCTTTGCACAGGCTGCCTTCGAAAGTGATGTGAAAAAAACGGATGATGCCCTGGCGCAACTGCAGTCAAGTTTTGGCGATACCAGCTATTCTCAATTTGCTGCGATGGAACTGGCCAGGCAGCAGGTCAACGCTGGTTCGCTGGAAGCAGCAGAAAAAACACTGGGTAATCTGCTCAAGCAGTCAGCTGACAGTGCGCTTAAACCTCTGCTGGAGACACGTCTTGCGCGTCTGATGGTGGCTCAAAAACGCCTGGATGACGCCGCTAAATTGCTGGATTCAATCAACAGTGATGCCTATGCGGCTCAAACCGCAGCGATTCGTGGTGAAATTGCCTATCTGCAGGGAGACATGGCCGCTGCACGCGCAGCGCTGGAAGAGGCGCAACAGAAGGGCGGCAATGACGAAAACATCAACTATCTTCTCCAAGAGATCGGATCTCAGGAGTCATCATGAAAACATTGATACGTTTGATCCTGCTTGCAACTGCTCTGTTCACAACTGGCTGCAGTTTTCTCGGTATAGAGAAATCAGCTGTTGATGTGGCGGAGCTGGTTCCTCTTGCAGGTATGCAGACAGCCCGTGTGGTGTGGAACAGCAATCTTGGAAAAGGGGCTGACGGTAAAGGGGTTAAACTGGTCGCGTCTCTGGATGGTTCAACCCTCTATGTGGCTCATTTTGACGGCAAGGTCGAAGCCGTCAGTACATCAAGCGGCGCATCGCTGTGGAAAACCGACCTGGATATTCAGATTAGCGGGGGGCCGGGCGTTGGTAATGGCCTGGTAATCTCGGGGACAACAGAAGGTGAAGTGATTGCGTTGAGCCAGTCAACAGGCAGCGAGAGCTGGCGCACTACTGTTTCAACCGATATTCCGGCGGTGCCGGTATCAGCCCGCGGTATTGTTGTGATTCATACAAATGACGGCAAGCTCTATGGTCTTGATGCCGCAACGGGTGGGCAGCTGTGGTTGTTCCACCGCGCAACCCCGGTGTTGAGTCTGCGCGGCGCAGGCACTCCGGTTATCGAAGGCAGCAGCCTCTATAGTGGTCTCGATGGAGGAAAACTGGTGAAACTGGATCTGATGAGCGGGCGCCCCATCTGGGAAACTCCGATCACTTACGCCAGCGGACGCACAGAGCTTGATCGCGTGGTGGATATTGACGGCTTGCTGGTATTGGGTCCGTCTATGCTTTATGTTGTGACCTATCAGGGAGACATGGCGGCGGTCAACAAATCAGACGGCAAAGTTAAGTGGCGCACCGCCTACTCATCCTGGCAGGGTGTCATCAGCGATGGCCGTGCACTCTATGCTTCAGATGCCAATGGCTATGTTGCAGCTGTCAATCCGCACAATGGAGAGGTCCTGTGGCGGCAAAAAGCGCTCTCCGGACGCCGCCTCTCTCCTCCTGTGATGGCCGGCAGTCTGATTGCAGTGGCGGACCTGGAAGGCTATGTTCACTGGCTCTCGCCGGAAGACGGCTCTATCGTTGCACGTGTCGAGGCGGTCTCTTCAGGCGTACGTGCGCCACTTACCGCCCATGGCAGTGTGGTCTATGTTTATGGCGACAAGGGTGAGCTTGCTGCAGTGACTGCACAATAAAGCTTGCTCAGGTTAGCTGTCCGTAAGGGATGGTATCCCGATAACTCCATGCAGCATATACTCCCCCTTTATCAAAGGGGGATTGAAGGGGATTTAGATGCTTCCTGTCATTGCACTGGTTGGCCGTCCCAACGTCGGCAAATCAACACTCTTTAATCGTCTCACCCGAACGCGTGACGCCCTGGTTGCAGATCAACCAGGGCTGACACGCGATCGTCAGTATGGTGTTGGCCGCATCGGTGAATTTCCCTATGTTGTGGTTGATACAGGCGGTCTCAGTGGTGAGACCGAGGGTATCGATCCGCTGATGGAGCAGCAGGTGTGGCAGGCGATCGATGAGGCGGATCATGTCCTGTTTCTGGTCGATGCCAGGGATGGCCGGAATTCCGGCGATGAGCTGATAGCAGAGCGCCTGCGCCGCACCGGCAAGGCGATCACCCTGGTGGTGAACAAGTGTGACAGTCTGGATGTGGATATGGCGAAAGCCGAGTTCTATGGCCTGAGTGGATTCGAGCCGGTCGGGATTACTGCGTCCCATGGGCGCGGCGTCAACTCGCTGATCGAAGGCGTGCTTGCAACACTGCCTCCTCCAGAGCCTGAGGATGAAGAGAAAAAAGGCATCAAGGTTGCCGTTGTCGGCCGCCCCAATGTGGGCAAGTCGACACTCATCAATCGCCTTATTGGTGAAGAGCGGCTGGTCGCCTTTGATCTGCCGGGCACTACCAGAGACAGCATCCCTGTCCCTTTCGAACTCAATGGCCAGCGTTTCACCCTGATCGATACAGCGGGGGTCAGAAAACGCGGCCGCATCAGTGAGGCGATCGAGAAATTCAGCGTCGTTAAAACCCTGCAGGCAATCGAAGAGTCCAATGTAGTGCTGATGCTGCTCGATGCCAGACAGGGCATCACCGAGCAGGACACGCACCTTGCCGGGCATGTTCTCGACAGCGGAAGGGCGTTGGTGATGGTGGTCAATAAATGGGACGGACTCACACTGCAGCAGCGTGAAAAAGTGAAGGAGGAGTTGAAGCGGCGCCTCTACTTTCTGGATTTCGCCAGCTGGCATTTTGTTTCGGCGCTGCATGGCAGCGGCGTCGGCCTGCTGCTGAAAAACGTGCAGCATGCCTATGCCAATGCTGTACGGGATTTCAAGACCAATCGTCTGACCGAGATCCTGGAGAGCATTGTCACGGAGCATCAACCGCCAATGGCGCGGGGTAGACGCATCAAGCTGCGCTATGCGCACCAGGGTGGTAAAAATCCGCCGCGCATTATCATCCACGGCAAGCAGACCGATGCGGTTCCCGCCTCGTACAGACGCTATATGCAAAAACGATTCCACAAGGTTTTGCAACTCAGCGGCACCCCTCTCAGGGTTGAGTTTCGCACCGGCGGCAATCCCTTTAAGGAGAAGGAAAAACGCAGCAGCAAACTCACACCCGGCCAGAAATACAGGCTTAATAAAAAGAGCAGGCGCGAGAGTTAGGAGACATTGAGTACGTAGTCAGCTATAAGACATAGCGGCTGCATCATTAAGTTCTTCATATGCTTGCTGAAGTATTGCTTTCTTCATGATGCAAAGCGATTCTCGATTTTTCTTAAGGCGTTATCATAATCAATGCCTATTGCTATTGTAATATTTTGTTTTTATTCATGTTATAGGTTCTCGTGCAGGCACTATATAGTAAATAGAGTGGTATCTTCTCAATAACTCCGTGGTTGACAACAACTCATAGGATGTGCGGAGCTTGCGAGGCGCATCGATTCGGTACGGATTTTGATGCTTCCTCGCTCCCATGCTCCCGCGTGGCAATGAATACACGTAGATGTGGGTTGCCACGGAGGGTCGTGGGAACTGGAGCAATTAGAGATACGCTGTATGAAATGATTAGCACTGCTTTGTAATGGAATTTTGTAGTAGATTAGTACACAGATTGTTAAGGCTTTTGCCAGATTTTACTGCTTTAATTGCTAGTGCTTTATGTAAATCCTTACCTACCCGGATAACAAATTTCCCGGAAAATGATTTATTGGCAAAGGACTCAGGTAAGGGAATGCCTTCTTGTTGATGAATATCCACCCATTCTTCGACAATGCCGCAAAGTTGTTTATAAACCTTGGTTTCATCTTTGCCATGACAGCAGGGGCCAATAAATCCTGGAGATGAACCCACATAGCATTGATCATCCTCTGACCACTCTACCAGCTTTATATATTGGTCTGTGATTTTCATGTTTTAACCTCTGCAATTTTTGACTTAACTTCCTTCTCCTGGTATTTCAGCGCATCGTTACCGAGTTTTCCGGAAATAGTTATATTTACGCCAGAAGGGTGAAGAAAATTTCGATGACTACCTTTTCCGCCTCTATTAGTGAAACCGGATTTTTCCAGCATTGAGATTAATTCACGCATCTTCTTTGGTATAAGACGATAGTACTATAGTAGTACTATATGTCAAAGATGGTGCTAACTAAAATCAAGTCCAAAATGGCAGCGACCGCAAACTGCCGCTCTAATTTATAATATCTCCACACCAGATTGGCTGGCTGCCATCTTTAGAGCCTTGTCCAAAGTAGCCAATGGGGTTCCCTCTCTCATAGCCAGATCAAGATAAGTGCCATCATAGACACTGAGTTTGTATGTTCTTGCTGCAATTACTGCGCCGCCCCACAGTTCCGTAACATGAGAGTCAGCAACGTGGATCGGTAATGAATCCAGCAGTTCGGTAAAATGACGCGCTTGAGCTTCCGTAATCCGTTTACGCCGTTCCGCCATGACCAGCACGTTTCCGACCTCGTAAGTCCACAACGGAGGAACTAGCGCGTCGTCAGTTTCAAGTCGATCCAGTAATGCCTCGGTATGCAGTGTGGCTTCGTCTTCGAACAACCAGGCCATTGTCACCGAGGTGTCCAGTACAAAACTCACCGGCGCCCTTCCCGAATCATTGCTTTGAGGTCGTTGTCACCAAGGGTAATGCCGCTGCGCATCTCCCTGATACGAGTGATAGTGTCTGCGGGATCAACATTGTCACAGTGTGGAACCAGGTCTGCTACTGGCTCACCTGAACGGGTAATAACGATACGCTCGCCACCAGCTACTGCTCTTAACAGTGCCGGCAAATTTGTCTTGGCCTCATAGGAACCAACTTCTTTCATCTCATTCTCGCAAAGCAACTAGTCTTAAGGCTAGTCTATATGGTTGGAGTGAATATTACCAGATCATGTTTTTTTCCAACGATGTGTAGACTGGCCTGTCCGAGAATGCTGACTGAGAATGCCTGCGGCACAATAACAATAAATTTTGGTAACTATTCAGCATGTTGATATATTTGCCAGGCAAGTCACTGTTTTCGGGTGTATCTGCTGGAAACGTAGGGGGCAGGGACGCCGACTCAAGCCTACATGGATGTATTCACAGCGTTTTCCGGAAGATATGCCTGGGAACAGTGACGAATTAGCAGGTACTGAATAGTTACTAACATTCAACATTCTGTAATACTTACCGCAAGCCCGCCTAAAGATGTTTCCTTGTATTTTTCAGACATCTCCAGTCCCGTTTGTTTCATAGCAGCAATACAATTATCCAGGGGTATAAAGTGATGGCCGCTACCCCGGATTGCAAGAGAAGCCGCTGTATATGCCTTGATGGCGCCAAAACCATTCCGCTCGATACAGGGTACCTGGACAAGTCCCTTAACCGGGTCGCAGGTCATGCCAAGATGGTGTTCCAGGGCAATCTCCGCTGCATTCTCGATTTGTTCGGCTGTACCGCCACGGATCGCACACAAACCGGCTGCCGCCATGGCGGCTGCGGAGCCTACCTCGCCCTGGCACCCTACTTCGGCCCCGGAAATTGAGCTTCTATGTTTGATAATGCCACCGATCGCACTGGCTGTGAGAAGAAACTCCCGGACCTGCTGTTTCGTTCCAGCTTCATGCTTTACGAAATAATAGAGAACAGCGGGTATGACACCAGCGGCACCATTCGTGGGAGCAGTTACTACCATATTCCCTGCTGCATTCTCTTCATTCACTGCCATTGCATACGCACACAGCCAATCGTTGACGTTGGTTTCAAGCGGATTATCCTTGAGCTGTTCATGCAGGTTCATTGCTCGCCGAGGCAGGTTGAGGCCCCCGGGTAGTGTGCCTTGAGCAATCAATCCCTTTTCAACACAATCCTGCATTGCTTGCCAGATTGCATCCAGTCCGTGATTCAGCGCATTTTCTGACATTTGTGCGAGTTCATTGACCTGCTTCATTTTAGAAATTGACAACTGACTGTCGATGGACATTTGCAACATCGAACTCGCAGAATCAAATGGATATGGGTATGAAGCAGAAGGCTCCATTTTAAGGGGAGCAAGCACTTTATTGATTTCAGAAAGCGTGCTGATAAAGCCACCGCCAATGGAAAAATAGGTTTCACAAAGTAAAACCTCCTCGGCCTGCCCAATCAGTTCAAAGATCATTCCATTTGGATGCTCCGGGAGTGGTGCGCCTTGATCAAAAATAATATTTTCCTTTGGGGAAAACATGATTGTATGAGTATCGTCTATCTCAATAGAGCGACTCCCCCGGATGCGGCTGACTAAGGCATCGACATCCTGGCCGGCCAATCTCTCCGCGGAGTAGCCGTGCAGCCCCAATGCAACTGCACGATCCGTAGCGTGGCCCTTGCCTGTGTAGGCCAAGGAGCCCTTGAGGATGCACCGAAAATAAAAGGCATCAGCATGTTGGTGCGCCGAAATAAA
>JAUXDV010000020.1 GCA_030620735.1 Gammaproteobacteria bacterium | reverse complement strand
ACTTCGTTGCGTGTAAAACTTTTCCCGGGCGGCGCTGTCGCAGATGTATCAGTATCGCGTTCAAGTGGTAATCCGGTGTATGATCGCTCGGCACAGGATGCTGTAAAAAAAGCTTCGCCCCTACCAGTGCCCAAGGGTGGTGCATTCGACAAGTTTCGAAGCCTGACGTTAAAATTTTCTCCAACTGGAATCAGATAATGCAAAAAGCTTTTATTCTCTTTTCCGCACTGTTGCTGCTGCCTTTGACAGCGCATGCAGAGCTGACAATTGAAATCACCGGAGGCAACTCGGATGCAACATCCATTGCCATCGCTCCGTTCAGCCGGGATGGCGGCGGCACCCCGCTGACGGCGGATTTTGCCGAGATTATTGCTGCGGATCTGAAACGCTCCGGTCAATTCAATCCGGTTGCGCGCACGAACCAGCCGCCGGCGCCTGCCTGGGGCGCCCCTGTCAATACTGATGCATGGCGCTCCAGAAATATTGCCAACCTGGTGACTGGCCAGATTCTGCAGACGGGTTCCGGTTACAAGGCGCGCTTCTCTCTCTATGACACGGCTTCATCTCAGAAGCTGCTGAGCGAAACGGTCACGACGAAGATCAAGGATCAGCGCTTTGCTGCACACCATATTGCAGACCTCATCTACGAGAAGCTGACTGGGAAACGCGGCGCATTTGCGACCAGAATAGCCTATGTTGTTGCCAATAAACGTCATCGCACACTGAAAATTTCCGACTCTGACGGGCACAATGCTAAAACCGTGCTCTCATCCAACGAACCGATCCTCTCTCCGGCATGGTCTCCGGACGGGAATCGTCTTGCCTATGTCGCTTTTGATAAAGGCCGGCCCGGCATCTATGTGCAGACACTGACAAGCGGCAAGCGCATACGCATCAGTAGTACTTCCGGACTCAACGGCGCACCTGCATGGTCTCCTGACGGACGCCGGCTTGCGGTCACTCTTTCCAAAGACGGCAATCCGGAAATCTATATCATCGGAGCCAATGGCGGCGCTGCACACCGACTGACCCATAGTGAGTCCATCGATACGGAGCCGAGCTGGTCACCGGATGGCCGCTGGATCGCATTTACATCCAATCGCGGTGGCAAGCCGCAAATCTACAAGATTGCAGCCAGTGGAGGCGGCGCCTCACGACTCACTTTTGAAGGCAGCTATAATGCAGACTCCAGCTATTCGCCAGATGGAAAGAGACTGGCATTGATTACACGTTCGCGAGGCGATCAGGTTGCTATACTCGACCTGGAAACTCGTGGAATGCAGACAATCAGTTCAGGAAGTCTGAACGAATCACCAAGTTTTGCTCCGAATGGCAGTATGGTGGTCTATGCTGCCGGCGGAGGGGTACTTTCAGTAGTCGCAGTTGATTATGATGTGAGGCAGCGCCTTGCGCGCCAGGGGGGTGAGGTACGCGATCCTGCATGGTCACCCTATTTGATCGGGAGAAGAAGATGATGGTAAAAAACAGTTTTTTGACGGCGCTCTTTGTGTCCGGAGTGCTCTTTCTCGGCGGCTGCAGCAGCTCCGGTGGCTCCAAGGATGGTGAGGACGGAGATGGAGATGGAAGTGGATATGGCGATGGTTCCGGTACATCCGGCTACGGTGCCGGAGGTTCGGGATATGGCTCCGGCGCAGGTGGAAATCCCCGCGTGATCTACTTTGGTTATGACGACAGCAGCATCCGTTCCGAGTATGACGGTGTGTTGGCTACACATGCTCAAAACCTGATCAAATCAGGTGGTCAGTTGACGATCCAGGGGCACACCGATGAGCGTGGCTCGCGGGAATACAACATGGCGCTTGGCGAAGAGCGCGCACACGTAGTCAGCCGTCATTTGGTCAATCAGGGCGTCTCATCCAGTCAAATTACCTCTGTCAGTTATGGTGAAGAGCAGCCCGAGTCCTATGATCACAATGAGAGCGCCTGGGCGCGCAATCGTCGAGCTGTGTTGGAATACTGATATGCTGCGTTACATACTTATTCTCCTGTTGATGATGCTGTTCACGCCTGCTTCAGCAAGTGTCTGGAGCAGGCTGGATGTGCTTGAAAAACGTGTCAATGCGATCTCTAAAATGAGTCAGCGCATGGATAAACTGCAAACGCAGAACAGTCGTCTTAATGGTGAGATTGAAGAGTTGAAGCATCAGCTCGAGCAGTTGAAAGAGCAGCAGCGGGAGATGTATCTCGATATCGAGCGGCGTCTGGGCGACAGTTCCGGAGATGCCGCCGATTCACGAGTCTCAGATCAAGTGGATACACTGCCTGATAATGCTGCAGCGGAGGCTGAACAGGCGCCGGCGCCGAAGTCTGCATCTCAACCTGCTTCCGAGTCCGCCACTCTGCCGGCGCCGAAAAAGGGCGAACAGGATCAATACCGGCATGCCTACGACCTGTTGATGAAAAAACGCGATTTTCAACAGGCCATCGATGCGTTTCAGCTGCTGTTGAAGGCCTATCCTGACGGGAAATATGCTGATAATGCCCAGTTCTGGCTGGGTGAGGCCTATTACGCTAAAAACGAGCTGGACGATGCCCTGAAAGAGTTTCAGAGCCTGGTTGACAACTATGCGGAGAGTCCCAAAGTCCCGGATGCTGTCTACAAGGTTGGCTATATCTATAAGACTAAAGGCGATAGTGAAAAAGCGCGCAAGGTCTTCGAGGGGTTGATCGAACACTACCCGGACGCACCTGCAGCACGATTGGCTGCGATGAGGCTGGAAACCCTGTAACTCTTCACATCCTATTTGCACGATAGCGAGCGTCTTCGATGGTGTGTGAGTTCCTGCTCTCCATCATGACAGGTTGTTAAACTCCCACCATGAATGATTCCAATTCTGAACAGAATGCTTCCGGGAGCCGTCTGCGTATTACCGAAATTTTCTGTTCCCTGCAGGGAGAGAGCAGGAGCATTGGCTGGCCGACAACATTTATCCGCCTCACCGGGTGTCCGCTGCGCTGCGGCTACTGCGATACCGCCTATGCTTTCAAGGGTGGAGAGTGGCTATCCATCAAAGAGATTCTTCAACGTGTGGATGATCTGGGAGTCTCTCATGTGACAGTGACAGGTGGTGAACCTCTGGCGCAAAAAGCATCTCTTGAACTGCTTGCCGTATTATGTGACCGTGACTACGAGGTTTCACTGGAAACCAGCGGTTCACTGGATATCCGCGATGTTGACCCGCGTGTAGCAAGGGTGATTGATATCAAAACCCCGGGCTCGCTGGAGCAGGGTAAAAATCTGTGGGAAAATCTGCACGATCTGAAGTCATCCGATCAGCTCAAGTTTGTCATCTGTGACCGTGATGACTACGAATGGAGCAAACAGCTGATGGATAAGCATCACCTGCAGCAGCGCTGTGAAGTGCTGTTCTCGCCGGCCTACGGCCAACAGTCGGCGACACAGCTGGCGGACTGGATCGTGGAGGATCGCCTGCCGGTGCGTTTTCAGATACAACTTCACAAGGTGCTATGGGGAGAGAAGCAGGGTGTCTGACAAGGCGGTGATACTTCTTTCCGGCGGTCTTGATTCTGCGACAGTACTGGCGATTGCGCAGCAGCGCGGCTACCAGTGCCATGCAGTCAGTTTCGATTATGGACAGCGGCACAAGTCAGAGCTGACTGCTGCAAAAAAAGTTGCGCAAGCTGCGGCTGTCACACAGCATTTGGTCCTGCCTATGGCGCTGGATCTGATCGGCGGATCGGCATTGACAGACGAGCAGATCGAGGTTCCTGTGCATGCGCAGGCGGGGATTCCTGTCACCTACGTGCCAGCCAGGAATACAATTTTCCTATCGCTGGCCCTTGGCTGGGCGGAAGTCCTGCAAGCCAGGCACATCTTCATCGGCGTGAACGCACTCGATTATTCCGGCTATCCTGATTGCCGGCCGGCGTTTATCGAGGCATTTGAAAAGTTGGCGAATGTCGCTACGAAGGCCGGAGTTGAGGGTGACAGCTTCAAAATTGAAGCGCCACTGCTGCATTTGAGCAAAGCTCAAATCATTCAACAGGGGGTGGAATTGGGGATTGACTACAGGACCACCATCTCCTGTTACCAGGCGGATGAGCGGGGCAGGGCATGTGGTCAGTGTGACTCATGCCGCCTTCGGCATCAGGGGTTTATCGATGCCGGCCTCGAAGATCAGACTCTCTATCAGAGTACTTCGTAACTTCTCAAAAGCCGGTGTGTTGCTTGAGTTTATGCAGCGCCTGGAAGGAATAATTGCATAAAAAAAGCCCTGCTGGAAGCAGCAGGGCTTTGAATGTCACTAATTTCCTGATGTAATCAGGCCGATTCCCTTTCGGTACAAATACGAAAATGTACTTTTTATTTCCCTATGCGATCTCTCCATTGACCGTGATTCCATGATGAACCATCCATGGTTCAGTTTTTTCGTATTTGCTCCTCCTTTTTAGTGACGGCTTAACGATAATATAGAGCTGGTATGTTTGTCTAGTCAGAAAATTCTGATTACTTTGTAGGAATTTTCTGACTGAGTTGCAGGAGCATGATGTGATAGCGTTATTACAGCGGGTTAGTAAGGCGAGTGTCAGTGTCGACGGGAGCATCATTGCGCGGATTGACTCCGGTCTGCTGGTTTTCGTCGGAGTGCAGAAAGCTGACCGGGAAAAACAGGCGCTGCGCCTCTCCGAAAGAATAGTCGGGTATCGTGTTTTTGAAGATAATCGTGGCCGAATGAATCTGAGCCTCAGCGATACCGGCGGAGGGTTGCTGCTTGTGCCGCAGTTTACGCTGGCTGCTGATACAGAAAGAGGAATGCGAGCCAGCTTTACTTCTGCAGCTGCACCTGATGTTGCCGGTGAACTGTTTGAGCTGGTTGCAAGCAGCGCTGCTAAAACACATGGCAAGGTTATGTGCGGCCAGTTTGGCGCCGATATGCAGGTGGCGCTGGTCAATGAGGGGCCGGTCACTTTCTGGCTGGAGTGTTGAGCCGGGTTTTCAGGTGATGTTCGCAAACGCAATAAAAATTGCTATTCCCGGACAGCCTTGTAAAGAAATGTGTAAAATAGCACCCATTGAATCTGAAGTCGGGCCGATGCCTGATAACTGAAAAACCTGAGGAATAGTTCGTATGAAGAGATTTGCTGTTTTAGTCGTGATGATGTTGTCGGGTATGTCCGCCTGGGCAGAAGGCGCCGCGAATCCCGTCGAGGGAGTCAATTACCATGTGCTGGGTACACCGGAGCCGACAGTGGGGCCGATAGAGGTTGCCGAATTTTTTGGCTACTTCTGCCCTCACTGTGAAGCCCTGGAGCCGCATCTGGACAGCTGGTTGAAAAACAAGCCGGAGGATGTCGATTTTATTCGTGTTCCTGCGACATTTAATCGCCCTGTGGTGCTGATGTATGCCAAAACCTACTATGCGCTGCAGCAAATCGGCGCCGTTGACAAGGTGCATGGCGCGATCTTTGCCGCAATTCATAAAAATGGCCAAAAGCTCAACAGCCAGGAAAAAATGGAAGCCTTTCTGGCAACCCAGGGTGTGGATGTCGCAGCCTATAAAGAGGCGATGGACTCTTTTGAGGTCAATTTGAAGCTGCAGCAGGCTATGAAACTGGCGAAAAAGTATGCGATCTCCGGTGTTCCATCGATGATAGTCGATAAACACTACAAAGACGGAAATGCAGCAAACTGGAACGAGAAGTTGCAGATTGTCGACTACCTGGTCGAAAAATCACGTCAAAGAAGGCCGGCAGTTGCTCCAGCTGCCGCCCAGCCTCCAGTTGCAGCACCACAGCCTCAAGCTGCAGGCGCCACTGCACAGTAAAGCTGGTGGCTTCAAATGCAAGCCATTCACTGACAAACGCAGCCGGAACCAGGCTGCGTCTGCTCAGTTACAATATCCAGTCTGGCCAGGAGACACAGCAGCGGCGCGATTATGTCACCAAAAGCTGGCAGACTTTTCTTCCCCACCCTATCAAACAGCGGAACCTGAATCGTATTGCCCGGCTGATTGATGACTACGATCTGGTTGGACTGCAAGAGGTCGATGCGGGGAGTTTGCGTTCAGCTTTTATTGATCAGACCGAGTACCTGGCGCATCGCGCCGGATTTTCCAACTGGAATATCCAGGTCAATCGCAACATTGGCCACTTTGGGCAATTTGGCAACGGATTCCTGTGCCGCTATGAACCAGCTTCCGTGCAGTATCATCGCCTGCCGGGACTGCGTGGACGTGGCGCCATGGTGATTAAATTTGGAAAAGGCGATGAGAGTCTTTCCGTGGTGCTGGTTCATCTGGCGCTGGGAAAACGCGGACGCATCCGGCAAATGCATTTTATGCGTGAACTGATTTCAGATACCCCCTATAACATTGTCATGGGGGATCTCAACTGTGCAAGCGGCTCTCACTACCTGGAGGATTTCCTGTCGAAGTGCGGCATGGTGGAGACCGTCATAGGCGAGCCGACATTCCCTTCATGGCGGCCGGTGCGCAAGATTGATCATATCCTGGTGTCAGATTCACTCAGGACGGAGAATCCGGCAGTAGAGGATTTTCCATTGTCAGATCACCTGCCGGTGCGCGTCGATGTCATACTCCCGTTCCATCTTCCACAAAGTTGATTCGGGCGGCCCCAACCTCTCCAGTTTTATCAACCGGCAACTTTTCTCACGCAATCAAGATAACTGGCCTCATCCGGCATACTGTTGCGCGCCTGGGCTTCCCACAGAGATTGCTCCAGGCAACGAAGCAGCTTGTGTTCCGCCTCATGTTTGTCGGCGGCGGCATGCTGGATTTTCTGGTAGTGGGCGCGTATGCCTGCAGGTCTGTCTGACTCAAGCTGTTCGTAGAGTGTGATATGCAGACCGAGATGGAAGAAGGGATTGCTGGTGTCGGTGCCCCGGGCAAAATCCTGATGGAGCGCATCCTCGCCGGATTCAAGCAGGTGCTGGTATTCGGGATGTAGATTGAGCGCCCTGATGACGTACTGCTCCAGCGCACTCAGGGTAAAGAGACTTTGCTCCCGCTTGTTCCAGCAGGCGAGAATAAAACTTCTGATCTCTTCCCGGTTATTTCCAAACATCAGCTGGCGTTTTTCCCTCACCCTCTCCCTGAGGGAGAGGGGGCTTGAATAATTAAAGCCTGTTCAGCTCGACACGACGGTTAAGTGCCTTGCCTTCGGCCGTCTCGTTGCTGGCGACGGGTCGTTCTTCGCCATAGCCTTTTGCTGTCAGGTTGTCAGCTACGGCGCCTTTGCTGATCAAATATTCGCGAACACGCTCTGCACGCCGCTGGGAGAGGTGCTTGTTGTAGTCATCCTCGGCAATGCTGTCTGTGTGGCCGGAGACTTCCAGTTTCAGCTCGGGGTGGGCATTCAAGGTCGTGGATACGCCATCGAGAATCACGATTGACTCGTCTGTCAGTCTGTCAGAGTCAGTATGAAAATTAACGCCGTGAAGGACAATGGTTTCATCGATCGCACAGCCAAATGAGTCAACCTGTGTGCCTTCAGCGGTGTTCGGGCAGAAGTCACTGCTGTTCAGGACGCTGTCCTTGTCATCATCAACGCTAATGGGTTTGGACGGGGCTGCCGGTTTGACATCAACCCGTGTCTGCTCAGCGGCAACCGGCGGTATAGCCGGCGCCTGGAGAGGAGCAGGAGCGGGCGCAGTTTGCGGCGCTGTCGGATAGTTGTAGCCGTACTGGTAGTTGTAATAGTAGTTATAGGGAGCATAACGACCATAATTGCCATTGTAGTAGCGGTTGTAGTAGCTATTGTTGAAACGGTTGCCAAAGCGGCTGTCGTTTCGGCTATAGCCATCCCCGTAACCGTAACCATCCATATCACCGTCGACATCGGCATCCATGTCCCAGTCAAACTCCATTTCGAAGTCCATCTTGATATCCATATGGCCAAATGTATCGACTGCGCTGGTGACCGGTCCCAGATCATAGTCGCTCCAGCTGCGATTTCCCCAGCGGTTGCTGTTGTCCCAGGCGTTGCTGTTATCCCAGTAATTGGCGTTGTAGTTCCTGTTGCTGCGCCGCGGAGTCCAGCTGCGATTGCTGTTCCATGGAGCTCTGTAGCCATAGTAGGAGGGATACCATTGATTCTGGTAGCCATAGGCCGGGTATTGCGGCGCTTGAACCTGTGGCGCAGCAGTACAAGGTTGAGCGGCGGGTGTTGCTGCTTCAGAACCGCACTTTTCAACCGCCTGTGCATTCATGGCAAGGCCCATCGTGCTGACAGTTAAAATCCCGGAAATAGCTTTGGTTAGAGTGTTCATGTATCGGTGTCCCAAAAAATCGAATTGCGTTATTGTAATAAGTATATAAGCATTTGCTGAAATAGTCACGTGGAATCTTCAGAGACGAACTGATTTGCCCCTCACACTGGCAGTTACTCCAGTAGACGGACATATCCGGCTAACGCCAAACCACGTTCTTCGAGGCGATATCGCAATATTCGCGTATAAAAACAACTGACTTTGGAATTGCATAGCGCCACGATCGGCTCCTTCCCCAGGGTGCTGAGAAAAGTGTCGATCTGCCGGCTTGACATCAGTAGAAGCGGGGCATGCAGGAAGGTTTTTCCCTCCAGTCCCTTGACCGTCACATGTCTCTCCAGGGAGAGATCGATCAGCGAATTTACTCTGACATCTCTGCGTTTGATCCAGGGTGTTCTTTGGTAGCGATGATCCTGTGGCAGTACATGTTTTAGAGACCCTTTCCAGAATTTTTGATTTTTTTCATCTTTCCGAATCTGCTGGAAACCCTTTTCAATAATGGTATTGACGCCTCCAAACTCCTGCTGGATCGTTTGCGCAGCAATCCGGGAGCGTTTGCCGTCATGACAGAAAAAAACTCTCTCTTTTCCCTCTGTTTTTCGAAAAATATCCTGCCGGATCGCTTCCTCATTGAGAATATCTCCGAGACGGTAATTGAGTGCTCCCTTGATTCTCCCCTGGGAAAACTCCTCTTTCTCCCGAACGTCGATGACGGCATATTTTCCTGCGTCAGCTGCGATCATCGAAAATTCGATAACGCCTGGCGGAACATCTCTCTTACTAATCTGCGCAAGTTCCGTTTTTTCTGAACTTTCGCTTTTTATCAGCTTCCAGGCATCTTTTACCTCAATGAAGAACAGGACTCCTGCAACAGTAATGAGCACCAGGAGCAGTGAGGTGTAGAGTTTATAGGACTTCCAAACCTGTTTATTCATACCGGTCTATTTCAGCCTGGATGACGAGAGGCACCTGATACTCCCTGGCGAGAATGGCCACATGCGCACTCAAGGCGCCATATTTGCAAATAATGCCCCTGATATTGGTCATATACTTTCCTATTTCCGGGTATAAATGGTTTGTAATGACAATCACACCAGGTGGAATCTCCTGCTCCTGATTGTTAAAGCGGAAATAGGGGCCCGTGTCAAAATCTCCTTCCACCACGACGACTCCCTGCCCATCCCGAATAGATATCTGCTTCCACAAACACTTGTCCCGATCAAACTCGATCGCACTGTTGAGTATATTGTCAGAGTGAAAATCTGCTGCCAATTTCCCTTGCGGTACTTTTTTTTCCAGCTCTCTCCTTATCTCCTCTCTCAGTTCCATGGCATCTTTGTGCTTGAAGAGTTCGTATGCGAGAGAGACGAGAATACTGTTTTGCATCAGTTGAGGTGCGGACAAGCGGGTTAAATCCTGCTTTTTTATATCACGCAGTATTCTGGGCATTTGAAAGCTAAGTCGAACTATTTTGAAAAACCCGGGAGTGATCTGCTCTTCAAGCTCCCGGTTCATAAAGTACTGTTCCGATATTTTCACAAATGGCTGATGCGGAATAAAAACTTTTGTATTTAACCAGGCTGCATAAACTTCCTTTAATGCTCGCAGGTAGATCTTGCTGAGAGCCCGGCTCTGGCTATCCCTTTCCGCCAGAATCCGGCAGAGGTCATTCTCTCCCCATGAAGAGCTCTGCAACTCCTGCAGCTGCATCTTGAGCCGTACAAAATTTTCATCGTAGTGAATATTTCGCGTGATCGGTCGAACCTGTACAAATTGAGGGTTCTCGAGATTCACAAACTCGATATCGGAAGGCCCGAATTGAGCGTGGATTTTCAAGAGCTGCCGTTCGAGTTTTTGATAGCGCGGTGAATCTGCCGGCAAGAGTGCGGTAAATGGATTGACTGTTCCTGAAGTCACCCCCTCGAATTCGCTGGAGTATTCAACAAGCATGCTCTTTTCGGAAAAACAGAAAGCGACTCCCCACTCTGCAGCGGCAACATATTGCTGAACGATCACTTCGTCCACATCCGGGTTCAGGAATGCTTTTTCTATAGAGGCGGAGACCATTTCACTATCGAGTGGTCCATAGGTGGAAAATTGTCCTGCCTGGGAGAACTCTTCCTGATCCTCCTTTTTTGAAGAGCTTCGCACCAGATATCGACAGGAGCTGTCTAGATTTAAGTCATGGGAATCATCTCTTGCGATCACGACAAAATCAGGAACAGCTACGATGCTGCTCAGCGCCTGCAAACGTGATGCTTTGGTTTCAATCACTGTACTAGAAATCCTTGAGTGGCCAACATCTTTGCAAATGAGTCAACTTTCAACATTGACTCTCGCTAAGACGCAAAGCTCGCCAAGAAAAACCTTTGCGGTCTTGGCGTCTTGGCGAGAGAAAATTATTTATGTATCGTCAGTCTGGGGCTTGGTCCTGCTAGAAAATAATCATCAACACAATAAACAGCGCAAACAGGAGGGTTCCCCAGATAAGAAATTGCTTCTTTTTTTCCTGATACAGTGACAACACGAAGAAAAAAAATGCTCCAATGAGCATTGCGCCTTTGACAATAAGAACCCCGATGATTGGAATCAATGGGATCAAAGACGGAATAGCATGCGCCGGCCCGCTATAAGAGAAGAGCAGCAGTGCGCCGGTTATGATTCGAAACAACATCTTGTCATGGTGTATTTTTTAGAACTGCTTTGCAGCGTTTTGGCTGGGCAGGTCTGCTGCTTTTTGTGCTTTTCCCCGACTTTTTTCTGTTCTCCGGACGCCATGATGTCAGTTCTGCGCCGCATCCATCACCTGCCGGAGGCCTGGCCTGGGGCTTGCAGTCCGGGTTGCCTTTGGGGCAGTGGAGGCGTACGTGAAAGTGGGTGTGGTGCTTCCACCAGGGACGAATCTTGCGCAGCCAGCTGCTGTCATCCCACTGCATACTGCAGAGCTCCATCTTGATGACAGGGTTGACAAGGATGCGCGCCACTCGAGGGTCTTGTGCGGCGAGCTGAATCAGGCGGGCCTGCCCCTTTGTCCAGACATCGCGATTCAGCGTAAAGTTTTTCCGGTCTGCAAAAGCAATTGACTTGAGGTTGTCTCGCTTGCCCCTGGTGCGCTTGTAGTTAAGCGGTAGCCAGATATCGGCATCCAGCCCGTTCTGGTGGCTGACGTGCCCGCCCGGCATCGGTCCTCCGCGAGGTTGGCACATATCTGCAACCAGCATCAGGCCAAGTTCTTCATCAGCAACTTTGTTCGCCAGATCTTTGAGATACTGGATCAGGCTGGGGTGGCCATAGTAGCGATTGCGGGACAGCCGCACCACCTGATAGCCGCGACCTTCGGAGGGCATGCTGTCACCACCGACAAAACAGCCGTGCGAATAGCCACCGATCGTATCGGGCTGGTCTTTTGTAGGGGTTGCAACCTTTGACCAGGCATTGGATGCGGCATTTGCTTGAGTGGCGGCAAACAAAGCCAACAGTAGAAGAGATGTTCGTATCAGCATGGTAATCCGCAGGTTGCCATCAGGAGTTTGGGTATCATTATCGCATGATCATTTCAGCGCCTGCCAGCCCTCATTGCGGGACAACACCTGCACGGCGCTGAAGTTGGCCTTGTAGGACATTTTCTGGCACCCGGCGATCCAGTAGCCGAGATAGAGCCATTTGAGACCGAGTTGTTTGGCCTGGTCTATCTGCTGCAGAATGGCATAAGTGCCGAGGCTGCGATGATGCAATGCGGGATCAAAAAAGGTATAGAGCGCCGAGAGACCGCCGTCGACCACATCGGTGACAGCGACAAACAGCAGTTGTTGATCCTGCCACCCTTCCAGCAGCAGGGTTTCACTCCATTCGCTGAGCAGAAATCTTTGCATCTCCTCGATGCTGTCCGCGCTCATATCGCCGTCAGCATGGCGTGACAGGAGATACTCCTGATAGAGCCTGAAGTGTCTCTGTTGTAATGATGGCGTGACTTTGAGTTCTATCTCCCGGTTCATCTTCAGACAGCGCCGCTGTGAGCGGTTGGGCTGGAAAGCCCCGGTATCGATACGCGCAGGTTTGCACGCAGAGCATGATGGACAGCCCGGGCGGTAGACCATGTCGCCGCTGCGGCGAAAGCCTGATTCCAGCAGCATGCCGTAATGAGATGCACTCAACGGGAACTGCGGATCCACCACTTGCATGACAGCAGTCTGTTCCGGCAGATAGGAGCAGAGGTGTGCTGTTCCCTGGTAGAGTTTGATGGAGGTATTACTCATGATCTCTCCACAAAATATCTCTCCACAAAATGCTGTTTTTCCGCTGACTGGCGATGGCATTCCTCTTCAGGAACTCCTCTCTTGGAACGGTTTCAGCTCCCAGGGTGAGCAGGTGGGGTGTCTCCATCTGGCAATCAATGAAATGAAAACCAGCATGCTGCAACTTGCGTGCCAATGCAACCAGCGCAATTTTGGAGGCATTGTTCATGAGGCTGAACATCGATTCGCCATAAAAGGCGCTGCCGATGGCGACGCCATACAGCCCGCCGACCAGATTTTTTTCATACCACACCTCCACCGAGTGGGCATAGCCATGATGATGGAGTTCAGTATAGGCGTCGATCATCTCGCCGATGATCCAGGTGCCGGGCTGGTCCTGACGGGGCGATGTTGCACAGTTGGCGATAACGTCACTGAAGGCTTCATCAAAGGTTGTGCGGTAATCACCCCTGCGCAGAATTTTCCGCAGGCTGCGTGAAATATGTATTTTTCCGGGGAACAGCAGCAGACGTGGATCGGGTGACCACCACAGAATGGGCTCCCCGTCGCTGAACCAGGGAAAGATTCCCGAGCGGTAGGCATTGGATAAACGCGTGACGCTGAGGTCGCCGCCTATGGCCAGCAGTCCGTTCGGCTCGGTCTCGGCGAGCCGGGGATCTGGAAAGCCGCTGTCGCTGGAGGTATTATCCAGAGAGAAAAACATCAGGCAAGAGAGTTTGCAGTCGTCAGTTTGCAGTAGGCCGTTTCATGCCCTTGCTGCAAACTAACGACTGCAAACTGTCTTTTGAAGACTGCCAACTTTATTTAAGACTCCAGCGCATCCAGGTATTTCTCGGCATCCAGCGCCGCCATGCAGCCATTTCCTGCCGAGGTGATCGCCTGGCGATAGACATGATCCATGACATCACCGGCGGCAAAAACACCCTCGATGGTGGTTTGAGTGGCATTGCCGTCGATGCCGCTGTTGACCTTGAGATAGCCATTGTGCATCTCCAGCTGGTCATCGAAAAGTGCAGTATTCGGCTTGTGCCCGATGGCAATGAATACCCCGTGCAGGTCAAGATCTTTCATCGAGTCATCCTTGACGTTTTTCAGGCGCATGCCGGTTACACCGCTGTCGTCACCCAGAACCTCTTCCAGCACGGAGTCCCACTCGATGGTAATGTTGCCGTTTTCAGATTTCTCGAGGATCTGATGCTGGAGGAATTTTTCTGCACGCAATTCATCACGGCGATGCACCAGTGTGACATGATCTGCAATATTTGAGAGATAAAGCGCCTCCTCGACAGCAGTATTGCCGCCGCCGATTACGCCGACTTTCTGGTTGCGATAGAAAAATCCGTCACAGGTGGCGCAGGCTGAGACGCCTTTGCCTTTGAAGGCCTCTTCCGATTCCAGTCCCAGATACATGGCGGATGCGCCGGTGCAGATAATCAATGCATCACAGGTATATTCCTGCTGGTCGCCGCTGAGCTGAAAGGGGCGCTGGCTGAGATCCGCTTTGTTGATATGGTCGAAGATGACCTCGGTTTCAAAACGCTCCGCATGTAAACGCATGCGCTCCATCAGATCGGGCCCCTGCACGCCTTCGTGATCACCGGGCCAGTTATCGACGTCGGTGGTGGTGGTCAGTTGTCCGCCTTGCTCCATGCCGGTAACCAGCACAGGCTGAAGATTAGCGCGTGCAGCATAAACTGCAGCCGTGTATCCGGCGGGACCGGATCCCAGGATCAGAAGTCGACAGTGCTTGCTATCACTCATGTATAATTCTCCAAAATCAAGATGGCCCGACAGGCTTATTCGGGCGGATTTTTTCTATGTTACGGAATGGAATCACAAGCGTAAAGGGATTCATGGTATTTGATTTGTTTT
>JAUXDV010000001.1 GCA_030620735.1 Gammaproteobacteria bacterium | reverse complement strand
AACCGTGTTTATCTGTGGTTAGTCAATAAACTACTCGTTCCTCAGTCCTCGCTACTCACTACTCTCTCAAACCCCCCTGTACTGCACCTTGTGGCCGATCCAGCGCTGAATCAATGGCGCGACAGCCTGCGGATGCTTTGTGTGCACCTCCGTTGCTGCATGTTGAACGCGGGCCAGCAGTTCTTGATCGCGCACCACATCGGCGATGCGAAACTGCAGTTCACCGGTCTGGCGTGTTCCCAGCACTTCGCCGGGGCCGCGAATTTCCAGATCTTTTTGTGCAATTTTAAAGCCGTCGCTGCTGTCGCGCATCACTGCAAGACGTTGACGCGATTGCTGGCCCAGTGGTGGATGGTAAAGCAGCACGCAGTGGCTCTGCTCTGATCCCCGGCCGACACGCCCGCGCAGCTGGTGCAACTGTGCCAGACCCAGGCGTTCGGGATTTTCGATGATCATGAGGCTGGCATTGGGTACGTCCACGCCAACCTCGATGACAGTCGTGGCGACCAGCAGATTGGTTTCTCCCGCCTTGAAAGAACTCATTGCCGTCTCTTTCTGAGTCGCATTCATGCGTCCGTGCACCAGCGCAATCTTTAATTGAGACAGCTGCTGTTGCAGCTGTTGCGCAGTATCTTCCGCCGCCTGTGCCTGCAGGGCATCAGACTCCTCGATCAGGGTGCATACCCAGTAGGCCTGTCTGCCTTGCTGACAGGCATCACGGACACGTTCGATGACCTCGTCCCGGCGGTTATCGGAGAGCACCACGGTTGTTACAGGAATGCGACCCGGAGGGAGTTCGTCGATGACAGAGAGATCAAGATCAGCATAGGCTGTCATGGCCAGGGTGCGAGGGATCGGCGTGGCCGTCATGATCAGCTGGTGCGGCAGCAGGCCATCGGCCTCGCCTTTTTGCCGCAGCGCCAGGCGTTGATGCACGCCGAAGCGGTGCTGTTCGTCGATCACCACCAGGCCAAGCGAGTGGAATTGAACGCCGCTTTGAAAGAGTGCATGTGTGCCAATAATCAGGCGCGCTTCGCCGCTGGAAATCTGTTCCAGGCGCTGCGCACGCGCCTTGCCCTTGTGGCTTCCCGACAGCGACACTAACGCTACGCCCAGTGGTTGCAGCCACTGCTGCAGGCTGTTGAGATGCTGCTCGGCAAGCAGCTCGGTCGGCGCCATGATCACAGTCTGATAGCCGCTGCTGATGGCCTGCAGTGCGGCCAGGGCGGCAACGACGGTCTTGCCTGAGCCGACATCACCCTGCACCAGGCGCTGCATCGGGTGGGGCAGCGTCATGTCAGAAGTGATCTCGTCGAGCACGCGCTGTTGGGCGGCAGTCAAACAGAAAGGTAAATTATTCAGTAACTGATCAGCAAGAGGAGCCTGCGCATCGATTGCGGGCGCAGGATGCCGGCGCTGCTGCCTGCGCATCTGCAGCAGGCTCAGCTGATGGGCGAGAAGTTCCTCGAAGACCAGGCGCTGCTGAGCAGGATGCGCCCCCTCCAGCAGATCTTCAAGCGAGATGTCGGGAGGAGGACGATGCAGCAGTTGCAGCGCCCCGGCAAGCGGCTGTGACAGCAGTAGATCGAGAGATGGCGGCAGCAGTTCAGTCAACAGTGCGCCGTTCTCGAGCAGTGCCAGGGCCTGTTTCGTCAACTCAAGCCAGGTGCGCTGCTGCAGCCCTTCTGTGGAGGGGTAAACAGGAGTCAGGGTATCATCGACCTCTATCTCCTGATCCTCCTTGAGCAGGGAGTACTCGGGATGAACGATCTCATAGCTGGCTGGCCCGTTGCGGATCTCGCCGAAGCAGCGCAGCCGTACGCCGTTTCGAAAGGACTCTTTTTGCGCATTGGAGAAGTAGAAAAAACGCAGCACCAGTGTGCCAGTGCTGTCGCTGACCTGCACCAGCAGCGAGCGGCGGCGTCCAAAACGAATCTGGGCATGATCGACGCTCGCCTCGATCACCACATGCTCGCCGGGGCGCACGGCGCCAAGCGGGTAGACCCGGGTGCGATCCTGATAGCGTAGCGGCAGGTGAAACAGGATGTCCTGAACACTCTCGATACCAAGCCCAGCAAGACGCTCGGCAATGCGTGGCCCCACACCTTTCAACGTGGTCACTGGCAACTCCTGCAGTGATTGTGAATTAGCCGCCATGAATGTTCCCTGCTTGAAGTAACCTGTTGGCTTGCGGTGATTGGGAGTTATGATAGCGCATCCACCATGACACCTGCGCACTGATCTGATAGAATTTTCTGCATCGCGGCCCAGGCTGGAGCTTGGGCGCCAGCAGAATACCTGGTTCCCAAGCTCCAGCTTGGGAACCCGCATTGCAAAGCTCCAGCTTCGATTCCAGGGAAGGAACCAGATCATGCCGAGAAGCCGCTATAAAATTACTGATGCCCAGGCGCCTCACTTTCTCACCGCAACGGTCAATAACTGGCTGCCCCTGTTTACCCGACCGGAGACGGTGCAAATCCTTCTCGACTCCTGGCGTTATCTGCAACAGGAGTCAGATTTCACCCTTTACGGCTATGTGATTCTGGAGAACCATCTGCACATGGTTGCAGCCTCCTCCGATCTGGGGCGGGATATCCAGCGCTTCAAATCCTGGACGGCGCGCGAGATATTACTGCTGCTTCAAAAGAGACGCTCTCAACGGATGCTGGAGCTACTGGCGCTATTCAAGCGGCGGCACAAAACAGCATCGACCTACCAGGTTTGGGAAGAGGGAAGCCACCCTCAGTTGATCGAGAGCGAAGCTGTTATGAGGCAAAAGCTGGAATACATCCATCAGAACCCGGTCAAACGAGGCTATGTCGAACTGCCGGAGCATTGGCGTTACTCCAGTGCACGGGATTATCATGGGTTGGAAGGTTTGATCGAGGTGGATCGGGCCTGGTGATGTGATATGGGAAGCTGGAGCTTCCAGGGTTGTGCGCCCAAGCTGGAGCTTGGGCGCCAGCGGGATTCCCAGGCGCCAGCAGAGTAAGTATCTGGTTCCCAAGCTCCAGCTTGGGAACCCACCTCGCGAAGCTCAAGCTTCGGTTCAAACTGTCGGAGCATTGGCGTTACTCCAGTGCACGGGATTATCATGGGCTGGAAGGTTTGATCGAGGTGGATCGGGCCTGGTGATGAGTTATGGGAAGCTGGAGCTTCCAGGGTTGTGCGCCCAAGCTGGAGCTTGGGCGCCAGCGGAAAAAATCAACGGGATTAGAGATGATGAAGAACCATCAGCAACAGCTGCACTTCCAAACGCGGGGACGCGGTACGACAAATATCACGGCGGAGATCGCTGCTGTGGTGGCGGAGTCAGGAATCGACAGCGGCCTGTGCCATGTCTTTATCCATCACACCAGCGCTTCGTTGATCCTGTGTGAAAATGCCGATGCGGATGTGCGCAGGGATCTGGAGACTTTTATGCTGCGATTGGCCCCGGATGGCGATCCCATGTTCGTGCATGTGGATGAGGGGCCGGATGATATGCCGGCGCATGTGCGCTCGATTCTGACTGGTATGGATTTGACGCTTCCGGTGACGCGGGGGCGACTGGGGCTTGGAACCTGGCAGGGGGTTTATCTATGGGAGCACCGCCACCGCCCCCACCAGCGGCGGGTGACGGTCACGGTTCAGGGTGAATAACAGCGGTGTTACTTTGGCTTGATGCTGTCCATACCGGCGGTAAATCCGGAGAGAGAGATCGGTGCATTGATCTGCTTACCATCAGGGCCGAGAAATGTAACGATCATCTGCTTCCCTTTTTTCAGGCGCGCTGTAAACTCCTTGTCAAGTTGCACGCCGGCCTGGCAGCCTTGCGGCAGACAGGTTGTGACGGGCACCCTGGCGGCCTTGCCCTCGCCAACTGTGAGTTGAACGCCCGGTGGCAGGATAACTCCCAGCGGCAGGGTGAGGATCATGACAGCATCTTCCTTGCCGGGGACATAGCCGGCGGCGACTTTCAGCATAGGCTGATTGATCTCTGTATTTGTGAGCGTCTGTGAGATCTGGCAGAGTTCGATCTCTTTACCCTCGGGACCCTTGAGCTTTTCACACTCTTTGATCCAGTCCTTGAATTGCTCGACTCCCTCCGGAAGTTTTTGCTCTGCAGCTTTCTCCGCCGCAGGGGCTACAGCCCCGGTTTTCTCCTTTGGAGCGGCGTCTTCAGCAAACACAGCGCCAGTGGTCATGAGAAGAAGAGCCGCCAGGCCCGGAATAACTTTGTTTAGCATCTATATTGCTCCATTGTGTGGATTGAGGCTGTCTTTTCAGCCCCAGGATGATTCTCTTGAAGAGTTCACAAAAAACGTCCGAGATTATATCACTATCACTCGAGCAGGGCGGCAACGATGTTTCGCTCTCTCTGCCTGATAGTGTCGACATCCTCTTGCGGCAGCGGACCATTCACACAACTCTCCTCAAGAAGTCGCCTGACATTCTCATTTGAACTCTCGTTTTGAGTGAGTCCACCTGTCATGGCAGTGGAGAGGTGAGTAAGCTGCCATTGACGGCGTTGTTCATGGAATGCTTCGGGAGAGTCGATATCGAGGAGCACCTCCATTTCGAGACACAGTTGCAGGCTGTTTTGCAGATTACTGCTGCGCTGAGCGCATAGCTGTTCGATAGTATCACCGCCATTCTCCAATGCATCGATGATGTGCTGATAGCGTCTTTGCATGCGGGATTCAATTGCTGGCTGTAGTGCGGGCAGTGCAGACCACTGTTCACTCCGGGTGCTGATATCTCTATCCTGGCTGCACAGCTGCTGCTCCATTCGGTCGCACAGCTCAGACTTTTGCAGCAGCAGTTCAAAACGATGACGAGTTTTCCGGATTGAAGCCGCATTTTCAGCTTCATCAAACGCACGCGTGAGATCCATGAATTTTTGCTGCAGTGATTTGTATTGCTGGCGGGTAGCCGGACCGATGGTTTTCCATTCATCCACCAATTGATCACGCTCTTTGCGAGCCGCAGACCAGCTTTCATGTTCAGTGGTGATCAGCTGCTGCAGCTTTTCACAAATCGCTTTTTTGGCAGAGGTATTTGTTGACTGCTGCTGTTGTTCGCTTTCATGCATTGCGCTGCGGCGTGCAAAAACAGCATCGGTTGCAGTTTTAAACTCTTGCCATAGCTGCTGTTCCACCTGTTTATTGGCGCTGACGAGTGGCCTCCAGTTTTCCTGTGCAGCCTTGGTCTGCCGGATGGCAGTATCGATATCGGGCTCTTCTACGAGCCGCTGTGCCTGTTTGATGAGCCGCACACGGCGCAGCTTTTCAGATTCGCGTATCTCCCCAAGTTTTTCCTCAAAGGGTTTTACGGCATCGATAAAGCGCTTGTTGAGCTTTTTCCAGGCTTTTGAGTCGACTCCACCCAGCTTGCGCCACTGTTTTCGCGCCTCCTGTATGCGCTTGTCAATCACCGGCCAGTCTGGAGTGGACCAGTCAACTTGCGCATGCTCTTTGATGAGCAGGTCACAGAATTCTGCGCGCCTCTGAGCGGCCTGCTGTTGCTCCTGTTGATGCCGCTGTTGATCAGCAATGACGGGGCTATATGCCTGCTCGGCGATCTCATTAAATTTGTTCCAGATCGCCTCCGGAGCCGAGCCGCCTTTACGATCCAGTTGGCGCCACTTGTTTCTCAGATCACGCACATTGTGGGCAATTTCTCTTGCAGGCAGCCCCGACTGAATCAGCTGCTGCATTTCGCTGATCAGATCTTCACGTACGTGATCGCTGCCGAAACGCTGCCAGTCCTGCAGTTCCGAGAAACGTCCCAGCAGGCGATGATAGGATGCCTTGTGCTGCCGCAGCTGCGTTGTCGCCAGCTTCTCGAGTCTCTTCAGAACGTGCTGCGCCTTGCTGCGGGAGGCGCCTGCAGCATTCAGTTGCCCCTGATCCAGCGCATTTCCAAGCTGTTGAAGGAGCTGCTCCAGCTCGGCTTCGAGTTTTGCTGATGATTCGATGTTCGCCTGCAGGTGTTGTTTTGCCTGAGAGTGATGCTGCTGGAAATGTTTTTCCATGTCGGCATCAGGCTTCGATCTCAGTGCATGCCAGCGGGACTCTATGACTTTTACACGGGATGCTGTCAGTTGAGTGTCATTTCCAGCGAGGTTTTGCATCTCCGCAATGATGGCGTGTTGTTGTGCGTGCAGTTTCCGGTATTGGCCAATTTGCCCGCGGCGCTGTGCAAGTCTCTGCTGCGATTCGGCAAAACGACTCTTGAGGGCAGGGTTGACGGCGTCAAGATCCTTTTCAAGCTGCTGCCAGCTGTTGCGCAGCATCCATTCAGCAGCCTCTACTTCATTCAGGTTAAGTGACGGCGTGTTGGCATTCTGCTCTAAATCATGCAGCAGTGCGTCGCTCTGTTCGCAGAGTTCGCGCTGATGATCCTGCTGCGCCCTGCTGTTTCGCGACTCCTCGATGGATTTGCCGATCTGCAGTTGAGCGTTGTTGAATCTGGTTTTCAGCTCCGCAGGGGCATCGGTCCCAATCTTCTCCCACTGTTGGCGGAGTTGATGCATAATCGTTTGATCCGGATGCTGAAGTGAAGCAAGGTGCTCAATTTTATCGCACAATTGCTGCTGCAGGCGAGGCTGCTCCTGCAGTAAAGTCTGTTCCTCTACCAGTTCCCGCGCACGGCGAGCGACGCGCTTGTTTTTACCGCGCGATTCCTTTGCAACGCGCTTCAGTGTGGAGAGCCTGGAGATGCGTTCCAGCGCCTGCAGCCGGATATTAGTGTCTCTATCCGTCAGCGCGACCTCACTGAGCAGCGCAGGTTGCTGCATCTCTTCAAGCGCCTGCAGTCGGATTTTGGCGGATTTGCTGTGGCGAAGCAGATATTCCGCCATTTCACTATTGCCATGCTGCTTCAGCACATTTTGAGTCTGTTCCACGGATTCTGCATCTTCACTCTGTGCAAGCAGGTACCAGAGACGCCTGCCGGCTGCGCGGGAGACGGATGCGTCAGTGTCACTCTCTGCAATATCAAGCAACAGCTGGATATCAGTAACGCGCCGCAATGCCTGACGGCGAATCCCGGTATCTGTATCCTGACGAACGACCTCGACAAGATTGGGGTCGTCAGCCGACAGCAGCTGGACAGCTTCAGCACGAATGTCCCGGTTTCGATGCCGCCATTTTGGCCGGAATAACTTACGCCACATGAGAGTCCTGTTTTCGCATAAAAAAGAGTCAGCGCAAGTAGACTGTCTCAGCCCTCAGATGTCAAGGAGGTGTTGTTATGCAAGCTCTAAATAAATCGGGGGATGGGGGTTCGGGGGAAGGGTAAACAGAATGACAGGTACAACATATCGACAGTCGCCCCTTCCCCCGTAGAAATACTTGCAGGAAGGCTTTGATCGAAGCGCGCAGCGGTTCGTTCAGAGCCTTCTTAACTGAACATTATCAAGAGATTATTTAAAAATGTACGCCCCATCTCTGTCGCTCTCAGCACTTCCGGGTCCTGTTCCAGCAATCCTGCCCGTCTTGCATGCAGCAATCGCAGTTGAATGGCCTGCAGAGAGAGACCGGTGCGCTGCTCAAAAGCAGCTGCAGGTACGCCTTGATTGAGGCGCAGCACATTCATCATGAATTCCAGCAGCAGATCCTCATCCTGTAAGCGGTTTTCACTGGAGAGCGTATCTCCTGAATGGGTTGATTCGACATAAGCCGCAGGAGAGCGCTGTTTGCGGCGGCGGTTGATGTGACCATCCATTGATGTCAATTTGCCATGTGCGCCAGCTCCTATGCCGATGTAGTCGCCAAATTGCCAATAGTTAAGGTTATGCCTGCATTGATGCCCCCCGCTTGCAAAAGCCGACACTTCATACTGCTTGAAGCCATGCTCTTCCAGTAACGCTATTCCGGCATCGGAGATCTCAGCCAGTTTTTCATGAGAGGGTAAATCAGCGGGAGGCTGGCTGCTGAAGAGCGTATTGGCTTCTATGGTGAGTTGATACCAGGAGAGATGTTGTGGCTTCAGGGCAATGGCCTGTTTGAGGTCATCCATCGCCTGGTCAATGGACTGCTCCGGCAGCCCATACATCAGATCGAGATTGATGTTGCGGAAGCCTGCATCTGATGCCAGCTTATATGCCTCCAGCGCCTGTTGTGCGCTGTGAATACGTCCGATGTTGCGAAGATGTCCATCATTGAAGCTCTGCACACCGATGGAGAGGCGATTGACGCCTGCCTGACGGTAACCGGCAAAAAATGCGGCATCAGCGGCGCCGGGATTCGCCTCCAGTGTGATCTCCGCCCGGGATTTCAGCTTTATCAGTGTACGCACCCCGTCGAGCAGTTGGGTGATCGCGGCGGCGCTGAAGAGACTGGGAGTGCCGCCACCGATAAATATGCTTTCAAGCTCACGGTCACTGCTCAAGGGGATCTCTGTCGAAAGATCCTTTAACAGCGCTTCGACATAGAAGGCCTCATTGCTCTCTGCATCGATATCGGCAGAGAGCACATGGGAGTTGAAGTCACAGTAGGGGCATTTTTTCACACACCAGGGGATGTGAATATAGAGCGATAACGGAGGCAGGGTGGGTTTCAAAATGCTCTCTTTCTACGCTACGCGCTATTTTCAGCACGTGCATTCAGGTAGGCCTGATCTGAAACTGTGCTGAAGGCAACCGTATCCTCGAGGAACTTCTGATATGAGGCATAGACTTTGGCGCTGAAGGCGTCTTTTTTCGCCAGCTCTGCAACAACCTCCTGAGAGGCCATGCGCAATTGCTGCAGCACATCGTCCGGATAGCTGCGCAGTTCAACCTTGTGCTTGTTCAGCAATGTCTGCAATGCGCCGGGATTGCGTGCTGCATATTCCGCCACCATATCCATATTCACCACCTTGCAGGCATTCATCACGATCGCCTGGAGATCGGCAGGCAGCTTCTCGTAAGCCTTCTTGTTGATAATGGCTTCGAGCGTTGTGCCGGGCTCATGGAAGCCTGGGTAGTAGTAGTATTTGGCCGCCTTGTAGAAGCCGAATGCGAGGTCGTTGTATGGTCCGACCCATTCAGTGGCGTCAATAGTTCCTGATGAAAGAGCGGTAAAGAGTTCACCTCCGGGAAGATTGACAGGCGTTCCGCCGAGGCGTCTCAGCACCTCGCCGCCAAGTCCGGGGATGCGCATTTTCAATCCCTTGAGATCGGCGATGCTGTTGATCTCCTTGTTGAACCAGCCCCCCATCTGTACGCTGGTGTTGCCTGCGGCAGCGGGCAGAACCTTGAATGGCGCATAGGCCTCCCGCCACAGCTCCATGCCGCCTCCATAGTAGAGCCAGCCATTCATCTCATTGGCTGTGAGTCCAAAAGGAACGGTGGAGAAAAACTGGAATGCTTCATTTTTTCCCTTCCAGTAATAGGCGGCGCCATGCCCCATCTCGGCAGTTCCGCTGGAGACGGCGTCAAACACTTCAAAGGCTGGAACCAACTCCTTGGCCCCGTAAACCTTGACTGTCAAGCGCCCCCCGGACATTTCGGTGATCAGTCCCGCCAGGTTGTTGGCGCCCGTGCCCAGGCCGGGGAAGTTTTTTGGCCAGGTGGTGACCATCTTCCATTTGAATTCAGCTTTGGCATGTGCAGCAGTGGATGCGCCAAGAGCAGTACCTGCTGCGATTGAGCCGGCAGCTGCCTTTTTGAGAAAGTCACGACGTTGCATAAAAGCTCCTTTGTTGTATTAATGGGTTCATTGAACGCTATGGGAAGGTTTTAGGTAGGAAGGTTTTAAGTTTTAGATAACACAGTAATAACACCCAGCATAGGTTTTAACAAGGCGCATTTCACTTAAAACTTAAAACCTAAAACCTAAAACCTGACCTATACACCCCGGCTTCAGTAACTACCGCATCCAGCGGCACATCCCATTTTTGTGATTTGATGGCTGGAACCCTCTGCAATTCGTGGGCAATACCGATCAGGTAGGGACGCTTCCAGGTTGAGCTTCCCCTGGGCTTGCCAAGTGTGCGGTCATAGTAGCCTCCTCCCATGCCAATGCGCTGACAGGCGGCGTCAAAAGCCACCAGTGGAACCAGTATCAGATCCAGCGACCTTAACGGCTTTGCGGCGTTGCCATGGCAGGAGGGTTCGAGGATG
This sequence comes from Gammaproteobacteria bacterium, assembly GCA_030620735.1. Classification (GTDB taxonomy): domain Bacteria; phylum Pseudomonadota; class Gammaproteobacteria; order Chromatiales; family Chromatiaceae; genus Sva-25. Next base: position 22,207 of record JAUXDV010000001.1, on the reverse strand, counting down.
CCGAAGCGGTTTGGCTGCAGCGGGGCATATTCTCTCCACTCACAAAAAAAAAGGCGTCCATGACGGAAGGGGTGTAATACCGGCAGGTATAGCTGCTTGGAAGCGCGGCGGCTGATTGTGCTGATGGGCGCCGGATCAAGCTCCCCATTGGCGGAGAGGTAGAGTGCGATGCGCCTGGCTTTTTGAAATTGGCGCAGCCGCGAGAGATTTTTACACACAAGAGAAGCATGCTGCCGTTGCTGTGCTGCCGTGATCTGCAGACGCTGCCGGCGAATGGATGAACGAAGCTTGTTTGTCGACATGGGGATTAGGGAAGGGATGAAAGAATCGTCTGTACAGGGGTATTGTGAAGTTACGAAGAGCTACTATAACGTATACTGAAAATCACTCTTCCTCCGTAGAAAAGCTTGAAAGAGGGGCTGATTGAAGCGCACGGCGATTCGATCAGAGCACTCTTAAAGAAGTAGGGTGATACCACGGATGCCGGCGTCGATCATACCCTTGAACCTTAATAGTTCAAGTGGGTGTTTCAGGTATCACATAAGGCTTTCCGCTCAAGGCGGACATGCACACCAGTAATACATTCCACTCCCGGGGTAAATGCAAGGCTCAAGAAACCGACCAACTATCGAACACGGTAGTAATCACCCTGAAACCATCTTATCCTATTTTTACTGAAATTCCAGTTCTTTTATCTGCCGCTAGCAGAAAAAAATTCAATACTATCAGGGGAGTGAATAGGGTGTATAGTTGATGGGTTTGTTGTTATGCACAACATCGATGTGGAGGGTTACGGATTAAGAGCGGTCTCGATTTTATGCCTCAATGAGCGCAACTGCTCATCGATTTTCCCGGATTCACTCGTGACCTGCTGTTGTTGATGCAGCAATTCATTCGACAGGTTCAAGGCCGCCATGACGGCGATTCGTTCACTGTTCATCACTTTACCGCTGGCGCGAATCTCTCTCATGCGTTCATCGAGAAGTTCAGCGGATTGCTGCAGCGATGATTCCTGATCGGGCGGACAGGAGATCAGGTACTCTTCACCAAGAATGGTGACCGAGACAGGTTTAGGCGCACTCATGTATTTTCTTCCAGCGACTTGAGGCGGCTGATCATGGCTTCAACGCGGTTTCTTGCGAGTTCGGTTTTCTCAATCAGCGATGCGCGCTCGCTCACCAGGTCATCCTGGCTGGTGCGCAGGGTCTGGTTCTCCTGCTTCAAATGCATGCATGCATTGACCAGATCGTTGACTTTGGACTCAAGAGATTTCAACTCATTATCAGGCATATTTTCTATTCCGTTCATCGGCAACTATCAACTTCATCTGGAACTATAGAGAGCAAGTGGGAATGGGTCAATGCCAGAGGGCATAATAGAGCGCTCTAATAGCAATAAAAGATCAAATTTCCCGTATTTTACAGATATTTTCGCGATTCCGGGTGAAGGAGAGCGTAAAATAGCTTGTAAAAAGTTCTGATCGAAGTGTGCAGGGCTAAGGAGTCGTCCAGAAATAAGTTGCCGATATCGCGCAGTAATGTTGTTCGTATTCAAGGCGCAGCAAGAGGCGCATAGCCGGGTTATGTGACTTTTGCTGAAACGCAGAAGACGGACAACAGGACAAGCAGGATCGGTAAGTTATTTTTGGACGCCACCTAAGTCAGAGTTTTAATTTACGGACAACAAGACGTGTATCAACTTCCCGAATATGAAGAAATAAAACAGCAGCTCACCGATGCCGGCATGGAGATAGGGCCGGCAGAGGTGCAGGCACTTGTTTGTGGATTGATCTGCGGTGACTTCGAGACCTCTTTGCAACTCATGCAGCAGGAGCTGTTTCGTGATAATGATGCGCATGAACCGCAGGTGCAGGAGTGCAAAAGCACTCTGTTGCAGATGCATGCAGAAATCAGGGAGCAGCTTGAAGACCCGGTTATGGGTTTCCAGTTGATGCTTCCGGATGATGATATTCGCAATGACGAAAGGGCGCAGCAGCTGGTCAACTGGTGCCAGGGATTTCTTTTCGGTTTTGGCATCAGCGTCAGGGACAATGAGCGAAAGATGTCTGACGTGGCGCAGGAGACTCTCTCGGATATCAGCGAGTTGACGCGTCTCGATGTGGAGTCCGTTGATGCCGATGATGAAGAGCAGAGGCAGCAGATGAACGAACTGGAGGAATACCTGCGTGTTGCTGTCATGACCATCTATGAGGACGAGCCTGATGACCGCGACTGAATTCAAGCGCCGTCGCAAGCAGTTGATGCGTATGATGGGCAAAAACTCGATTGCCATTATCCCGGCGGCACCAGAACGCATCCGCAACCGTGATGTGCATTATACCTATCGTCCCGATAGCGACTTCTATTACCTCACAGGTTTTTCCGAACCGGAATCTGTTGCGGTATTGATCCCCGGCCGCAAGGCGGCAGAATATATTCTCTTCTGTCGTCAGCGTGATCCCAAGAGAGAGCAGTGGGATGGACGCCGCGCCGGACAGGAGGGTGCGATACGCGATTTTAGCGCTGATGACTCCTTTCCCTTTAGCGATCTTGATGAAATTTTGCCGCGCATGCTGGAGCAGTGTGAGCGCATCTATTATGCAATGGGGTGTGATTCCCGGCTGGATCGGCAGATGTCGGAATGGATTGGCAAGGTACGGGCGAGTTCACGTTCGGGTCTTCGCGGGCCGCTGGAGTTTGTTGCCCTGGATCACTACCTGCATGACATGCGCCTGTATAAGAGCCGTTCAGAAATAGCGCTCATGCGCAGGGCGGCAAAGCTATCAGCGCAGGCGCATATCAATCTCATGAAAAAGTGCCGTCCCGGTATGCGCGAGTATCATCTGCAGGCGCAATTTGAGTATGAAACCAGGGTAAAAAATGCCACGGGTCAGGCTTACCCCGCAATTGTTGGCGGCGGTGAGAATGGCTGTATTCTGCACTATATCGAAAACCATGACGAGCTCAAAGATGGAGATCTGGTGTTGATCGATGCCGGCTGTGAAATCGATTGCTATGCCTCGGATATCTCCAGGACCTGGCCGGTCAATGGTAAATTCAGTGAGCCGCAGCGGCTGCTCTATGGATTGGTGCTGAAAGCCCAGCTAGCGGCTATCGCTAAAGTCAAACCCGGCAACAAGTGGCATCTGCCGCATCAGACGGCGATCAGGGTGATCACCCGCGGTCTGGTCGAACTGGGTTTGCTCAAGGGGCAAATAACTGCGCTGATAAAAAAGAAGGCGTATGAAAAATTCTATATGCACAAGACCGGCCACTGGCTGGGCATGGATGTCCACGACGTTGGCGACTACAAGGTCGATGGCGAGTGGCGCATCCTCGAACCCGGGATGGTATTGACCGTAGAGCCGGGGCTGTATATTCCCAGGGGAACAAAAGGCGTGCATAAGAAATGGCAGGGCATCGGCATTCGCATCGAAGACGATGTGCTGGTGACGAAGGATGGACATGATGTACTCTCGAAGGACGCCCCCAAGACACCGCATGAGATAGAGGCGTTGATGAATAAATAATTTTTCTTTTCCTGTGACCTGGATCGAGTGAAGAGTACATGAGTTGTGATAACGAGTGATTTCGACATAGTGATTGCCGGTGGGGGGCTTGCCGGAAGTACGCTGGCTTGCGCTCTGGCAAATACAGATATGCGCATTGCTATTATCGAGAGCGTTGCGGCGTCAGCAGATCACCAGCCCAGTTTTGATGATCGCGCTATTGCGCTGGCCTATGGCAGTCAGCGTATCTTCGAGGGTATCGGCCTGTGGGAGGCGATAGCTCCGAATGCTACTGCAATCAGAAAGATCCATGTCTCTGAACGCGGAGGTTTTGGTTTTACGCATCTCGATGCCGCTGAAGAGCAGGTTCCCGCACTGGGTTACGTCGCCCTGGCGCGGGAGTTGGGCGGCGCCATCACGCAGCAGCTTGAGAGTAGCAATGTCACGCGTATCTCTCCCGCCACGGTGGTGGGATTTGCGCATACAGAAAATCAACTGAGCGTGGTTGTCGAAGCCGATGGCCGGCAGCAGCAATTGACGACGCGCCTGCTGGTTGCGGCAGATGGCGGGCAGTCACTGATTCGTCAGCAGCTCGATATCAAAACACGTCAATGGGAGTATGGTCAGACAGCCATAGTGACGAATGTCACGCCAGGTATTCCGCACCACAACATCGCCTATGAGCGCTTCACCCCCAACGGCCCGCTGGCGCTGCTGCCAATGACGGAGAATCGTTTCGGCGTGGTGCTGACGATAGACAGTGAAGCCTGTGATGATGTGATGGCGTTCGATGACGATGCCTTCATCACCCTGCTACAGCAGCGCATGGGTTTTCGCTGCGGACGCTTCAGCCGCGTTGGCGAACGTTTCTCCTATCCGCTGACACTGATGACCGCAAATGAAGCCGTGCGCCCGCGCATTGCACTGCTCGGCAATGCCGGACATGCGCTGCATCCCATTTCGGGGCAGGGTTTCAATCTCGGCCTGCGTGATATTGCAGTGCTTGCCGGGCTGATCGTCAATGCAGACAGGCTGATGCAGGATCCGGGATCACAGCAACTGCTGCAGCAGTACCAGAAGCAGCGGCTGCCGGATCAGCAGCAGGTCGCACTGCTGACTGACGGGCTGGTGCGGCTGTTCGGCAATCCGCTCAGAGGCATCTCAGTGGGACGCAATCTCGGTATGCTGGCTGCTGACCTGCTGCCCGGAGTGCGTCAGCGTATCGCCCGGCACGCGATGGGACTCAGCGGTATACACTCACGCCTCGCGAGAGGGCTGTCCCTTGGCAAATACAATGAATGATATGAATAGCAGCAATAATCACCACGATGTCATTCTCGTCGGCGCCGGTATGGTTGGCGCTGCAGTTGCCTGTGGTCTGGCCCGGGCAGGCCTTGATATTGCCGTGATCGAGCAGCATGAACCGCAGCGCGAGTGGCCTGCAGAGGAGATCGATGTACGTGTCTCCGCCATCAACCGGGGGTCACAGCATCTGCTGGATAATCTTGGGGCCTGGCACGGCATCGTACGGCGCGGCATTCAACCCTACAGAGAGATGCGTGTATGGGATAACCTCGATATGGGGGATATCCATTTCGACAGCGCCGCTATCGGCGAAGCGGATCTTGGTCATATCATTCAGAATCGCACCATTGTTGCCGCGTTGTGGGAGCAGATGGAGAGTATTGCCAATATCCGCCTCTATACCTCCACCACGGTTGAAAAAACAGTCGCAGGCAGCAAAGATATCAGCGTCATGCTGGAGAGTGGTGAGCACCTGTATGCGCAATTACTGATTGCAGCAGACGGCAGCAACTCACAAATGCGCGACAAGGCCGGTATAGCAGTGCATATCCATGATTTCCATCAAAGCGCCGTGGTTGCAACTGTCACTACCGCAAACTCACATGAAGAGACCGCGTGGCAGCACTTCCTGCCCACGGGACCGCTGGCGTTTCTGCCGGTCAGCAGCACGCAGTGCTCGATTGTATGGTCGACCACGGCCGAACATGCTGCTGGACTGATCGAGATGGATGACGCCGACTTTTGTCAAGCGCTTGCAGAGGCATCGCAACAACGTCTTGGAGAGATCACACACACCTCCGCGCGTGCTGCATATCCGCTCGTGTCCAAACATGCGGCCACATACATCGGCAACAGGCTGGCGCTGGTCGGCGACGCGGCTCACCAGATTCATCCGCTTGCAGGGCAGGGCGTCAACCTGGGTTTTCGCGATGCGGCACTCCTCATCGAGGTGATTACGGATGCACGAGAGAGAAACCGGCCGATCGGTTCGCACTCTGTGCTGAGGCGTTATGAACGCTCGCGCCGGGGAGATAATCTAGTCACGCAGAAGAGCATGGAGGCGATCAACCGGCTCTTCAGTAATGACACGCCTGGAGTGCGCCAATTGCGCAACCTGGGACTGAATATCACCGACCGCATTGCCCCGGCAAAGGCTCTCTTCATGCGCCAGGCTCTCGGCATGGAGGGTGAAGTGCCGAAACTGTGTAAACCCCGCTGGTGAGAAGAGACTGCAGTATTGCGTAGGATGCTGCTGAGGAACGAAGCGCATCGATCGCGGATTCACTCGACAGATGCGCTTCGCAAGCTCAGCAGCATCCTACATATTGTGACTCGCGGGTGTTATTGATAACTTACGAATGAATCATGAAACACATTGACGAAATGAAAAGAAAACTGAATAGAATGATTCTGCGGTAAATAGATTAGATATGATTAGAACCTTGCTGTTTGCTGGTTCACCACATCCTACGGTCCTGATATGCATGTCACTAGCAAAAAATTTTTTCTCCTCGTGCTGCTGATCTCAATAGTTCAGCTGGCAGCCTGCGGCCAGAAAGGCCCGCTCTATATGCCCGATAAAAACCAGGATGAGCAGAAACAGGATGGGCAGAAACAGCACAATGAACAGAACCAACCCAAGAGTTAAATATGGACCACTTCCACTACATCGATGAGCAACTTTATGCAGAAGAGGTTCCGCTGGCGCAGATTGCACAACACTACGGCACTCCCTGCTATGTTTACTCCCGCGCCACGCTCGAGCGCCACTGGCATGCCTTCAACGACGCTTTCGAGGGGCATTCGCACCTGGTCTGTTATGCGGTCAAGGCCAACTCCAATATTGCCGTCCTGAATCTGCTGGCGCGCCTCGGTTCGGGTTTCGATATCGTCTCGATGGGTGAGTTGGAGCGTGTGCTGGCAGCTGGCGGCGACGCCTCTAAAATCGTCTTCTCCGGAGTAGGCAAAAGAGTCGATGAGCTGCAGCGGGCGCTTGACATCGGCATTCACTGCTTCAATGTGGAGTCGGCCTCGGAGTTGAAGCGCCTCGATGCCGTCGCTGCAGCGATGCATAAAACCGCACCGGTTTCACTGCGCGTCAACCCGGATGTCGATGCCAATACACACCCCTACATCTCCACAGGTCTGAAGGAGAACAAGTTCGGCGTCGATGTTGACGCCGCACTCGAACTGTATCGTTTTGCTGCGCGCCTGCCGCATCTGCAAATCATCGGCATCGATAGCCACATAGGCTCACAGTTGACTAAGCTCTCTCCCTTCCTCGATGCACTGGAGCGGGTGCTGGCCCTGATCGACACCCTGGCAAAGGAGGGCATCAATATTCGCCACATCGATCTCGGCGGTGGTCTGGGCGTTCCCTACAATAACGAGGAGCCGCCGCACCCGCAGGAGTATGCAAAAGCTATCCGCACCCGACTCGACAAGCTGGATCTTGAAGTCATCATGGAGCCGGGCCGCGCCGTTGCGGCTAATGCCGGCGTGCTGCTGACAAAAGTAGAGTACCTGAAACCCACGCAGGAGAAAGATTTTGCGATAGTCGATGCAGCCATGAACGACCTGCTGCGGCCCGCTCTTTACCAGGCTGTACAGCAGATTATTCCACTCGACCGCAACTCGCAAGGGCGCGACGGCATCTACGATATTGTCGGCCCGGTGTGTGAAACCGGTGATTTTCTGGGCAAGGATCGTGAACTCAGCCTCAGGGCAGGCGACCTGCTGGCTGTGCGCTCCAGCGGCGCTTACGGATTTACCATGAGTTCCAACTACAACAGCAGGCCGCGCGCAGCCGAGGTAATGGTCGATGGCGATCAGTTTCATCTGATTCGCGAGCGTGAAACTGTCGAATCGCTCTACGCGGGTGAGAAATTACTGCCCTAAGGAGTTGTCCATAAATAACTTGCCGATATCGCGCAGCAATGTTGTTCGTATTCAAGGCGCAGCAAGGGGCGCATAGCAGGGTTATGTAACTCTTGCTGCAACGCAGAATAGGGACAACAGGGCAAGCAGGATCGGGCAGTTATTTTTGGACAACGACTAAGGAGTGTTTTAAAGCAGGGCGTCCAGGTGTGCAGCAACACTGCGTCCCAATGCATCGAGGCTGTATCCGCCTTCAAGTGTTGAAACGATGTGCCCATGCGCATACTGGTCGGCAATCTCCTTCAGACGAGTGGTGATCCAGGCAAAATCGGCATCCCGCAAACACAGCTGCGCCATCTCATCTTCCACATGGGCGTCGAATCCGGCTGATATCAACAGCAGCTGCGGCTGAAAGTCGTGCAGGGCTGGCAGCCAGTGACGCTCTATCTGTTCGCGGAACAGCTCTCCGCCGCTGCCGGCAGGGAGAGTGACATTGACAATATGTTCGGAATCAGTTGCTTCGCCGGAAAAAGGATAGAAGGGGCTTTGAAAGCTGGAACAGAACAGCACCCGCGGGTCATCCTGGAAAATATCTTCGGTGCCATTGCCGTGATGCACATCAAAGTCGACGATAGCCACGCGTTCAAGCCCCTTCACCTCGAGCGCATAAGCGGCGCCTACGGCAACATTGTTGAAATAGCAGAATCCCATGGCGCGGCCTCTCTCCGCATGGTGGCCCGGAGGACGCACAGCACAGAAGGCGGCGGTGAAACTTTCGTCCAGCACCAGCTCAACCCCGCGCACAACAGCCCCGGCCGCCCGTCGTGCGGCATTCAGGGTCTTCGGCATCATGATGGTGTCGTCATCCAGCGTCAGAATGCCTTGCTTCGGCGCACGCGTGAACAGGTCGGCCACATAATCCGGGTCATGCACTCTTTCAAGGTGCACTGTTTCGATAAGGGGGGCATCGTGAGGGATGAGTACAAATTCGAGCCCGGATCTGATCAACTGGTCATGGATGGCGTGAAGCCGCTCGGGCCGTTCCGGATGATGGTTGCCGATTTCATGCAGCAGGCAGTCAGGATGTGTAATGTAAGCAATAGTCATGTGAGTACTCTGGAAGATGCGTACAATGCTCGCATATATCTGAGACGAAGAAAATCATTATATCTAGTGAGGTCAGGTCTCAGATTGACAAGGCATGAAAAAAATATTTTCTCTCGCAAAGACGCCAAGACCGCCAAGAAAAACCTTTGCGTCCTTTGCGTTCTTAGCGAGAGATTCTTTTAAAACTTGACTCATTTGCAAGCATTTTAGTGAATCAAGGATTCTAGGATTTACCATTATGGGTCCGCATCACCTGGAAGCACTTTTTTCTCCCCACAATATCGCCGTGTTCGGCGCCAGTGAAGAACAGGACAGTGTTGGCGCACGCGTATTCCAAAACCTGATTGAGGCGGGTTTTCGCGGCGGGTTGTACCCGATCAATTCCAAGCATAAAAAGATCCAGGGACACCGCTGCTACAAGAGCCTGGAAGAGGTGGATGCGACAGTCGATCTGGCCATTATCGCCACGCCGGCCGCGACAGTTCTGGATATCATGCGCAGCTGCGGGGAGCAGGATGTTGCAGCGGCTATCGTGCTGAGTGCGGGGTTCCGTGAAGTCGGCAAAAAGGGCCAGCGGCTGGAGGATTCCCTGGCGAATAGTGCGCGCCATCACGGTATCCATCTGCTGGGTCCCAACTGCCTGGGTTTGATGCGCCCTGGCATCGGCCTGAATGCCACCCACCTGGACGCCCTGGCGCCGGACGGCCGCCTGGCTTTGATCTCCCAGTCAGGTGCTCTGTGCACCGCTATTCTTGACTGGTCTGTACCGCACCAGCTGGGGTTCTCTACCGTTGTTTCGCTGGGAAATGCCGCCGATGTGGACTTTGGTGACATTCTTGATTATCTGGTGGTCGATCAGAAAACCGATGCCATTCTGCTCTACGTGGAAGGCGTGCATGATGCTCGCGCCTTTATGAGCGGTCTGCGCAGCGCAGCCCATGCCAAGCCGGTTATCGTTCTCAAAGCGGGCCGCCACCGGGCAGGTTCACGCGCCGCGTATACGCATACTGGAGCTATGATTGGCGAGGACGATGTGTTTGATGCGGCGCTCGAGCGAGCGGGCGCGGTCCGCGCCATGACCTTTAGCCAGCTGTTTGCCGCAGCCGCAATTCTCTCTACCGGTAGAAGGGTGAATGGCAACCGGCTGGCCATCGTCACAAATGGCGGGGGGCCGGGCGTACTGGCCACCGACCGGGCCGAGGATATGGGCGTGGAAATTGCCACGCTCACTGCGGAGACTCTCGCACTGCTGAATAAAATTCTGCCTACCCACTGGTCACACGGCAATCCGGTAGATCTTCTGGGAGACGCCTCGCCGCAAAGATACGCCGAGGTTGTGGAGGCCTGCCTGAAAGACCCGAACGTTGACGGCGTGCTGACGCTGCTTACGCCACAAGCGATGAGCGCTCCGAAAGAGACGGCACAGGCAGTCATCGAAGCCGCAAAAAATCATCAGGAGAAGCCGGTAATCGCCTGCTGGATGGGTGAGACCAGGGTGCAGGAGGCTCGCAAAATTTTCTCCGCCAGCGGTGTCCCGAGCTTCGTTTCCCCGGAACGGGCTGTCGAAGCCTTCGCCTATCTCTGTCATTACTATTGCAATCAAAAGCTGCTGCTGCAGACGCCCGGGCCACTGACTGATTCCAGGGCGCCTGATGTCGAGGGCGCGAAGATGATTATCGAGTCCGTGTTGGCGGAGCGGCGTGATATGCTCTCCGATACGGAATCCAAAGCCATCCTCAATGCTTTTCGTATCCCCTGTACGCCAACGCTGGAGGCGAGAAGCGCTGCCGAGGCCCTGGTGCATGCCGAGTCGCTGGGGTTTCCGGTGGTGATGAAGATCAGCTCTGCGCAGATCACTCACAAGTCTGATGTCGGGGGGGTGAAAATCAATATCCTCAATGCTCCGGATGTGCGAACCACCTATAAATCCCTGGTGGATGAGGCGCAGCGCATAAAGCCTGACGCCGAGGTGCGTGGTGTCACGGTCGAGCCCATGGCTTCCAGTGCAGATGCACGCGAGCTTATGGTCGGGGTCAAGCGGGATCCGGTCTTCGGACCGGTCATTGCCTTTGGCGCGGGAGGAACAATGGCAGAGATCATGCGTGACAATGCGGTGGCCATACCTCCTCTGAACCGCGTTTTGGCGAAGCGCCTGATCAACAGGACCCGTGTGACGCATTTGCTCGGCGCCTTTCGCAAGATGGAGGCCGTGGATAAAACAGCGGTGGAAGATGTGCTGCTGCGGATCTCGGAGATGGTGTGCGAGCTCCCGCATATTCAGGAGATGGATATCAACCCGCTGTTTGCAGACAAGGATGGCGTGATGGTGGTTGATGCGCGTATCCGGGTAAAGCGGCCGCCCACCTCACCGGTTCCATATTCCCATATGGCGATTCACCCCTATCCGTCCCATCTTACCCGGCATGCCTATCTTGCAGACGGCACAGTCATGACGATCCGCCCCATTCGCCCGGAAGATGCGGAGATCGAACAGGAGTTCGTGCGCAACCTATCGGCCGAAGCCAAGTACTTCAGATTCATACGCGCTCTCACTGAATTGAGTCCCGAGATGCTGGTGCGTTACACCCAGCTGGACTACAGCCGTGAAATGGCCCTCATAGCGGTTATCAAGGAGCAGGAGCAATGTGAGCAGATCGGAGTGGGGCGCTATGTGGTCAACCCCGATGGCAATTCCTGTGAATTTGCGCTTGCAGTATCCGACAAGTATGGTGGCCAGGGGATAGGCTCTCAATTGATGGAAGCGATCATGGAAGCCGCCCGTGGCCATGGTGTCCGCGTGGTGGAGGGTGAAGTGATGTCAAATAACCATCGTATGCTTTCGCTTATGAAATCACTTGGATTCTCGATCACCGCCTCCCCTGAAGATCCCTCCATCCGGCATGTGGAGCGATGGCTTTAACGTCCTCCCTCACCCTAACCCTCTCCCAAAGGGAGAGGGGACTCACCGGTTGAATGAGCATCAATTCTGTTTTTCAGCGCGAAGGGCGCGGCGAAAAAACCAGCCGGAGAGCAGCATCACCATCACGCCGGAAACTGCGAAGATGAGCGCCAGCGCCCACAGGTCGTTGAACGAGCCGATGACCGCTGTTTGCGGGTCATCCTGCTGGTAGAGCACCCGCACCTGGTCGCCTTTTTTGTAATGATCTGCACGGCGAGTCACCGTTGATTGAAACTCAACCTGCTCACCTGCAGATGTTGTGAATGCCACTTTGGGGAAGTACTGCAGCGACGAGGATTTGCCGGCCTTGCTGGACATGAACGGATCTACACTGACTATCACGCCTTCGGTGGCAGTTGACGCCCGTAGCAGTTGGCTGGATTTCTGCCAATGCTGATAACCAAAGCTCAAAAACACGACGCCGATGAGCAGCATCAGCAGGGGCACGAAATATCGTAAAAAACGCATTGCAGGTTCCTCAGTACAATAAGATCGGTGAATTCTATACCAACAGGGATCGATAGCCCGCGAAAACCTAAAACCTAAAACCTATCTATTAATCCAGAATTTAGCTTGCTTGATCAATCGTCGTTTTGAGCATGCGTTGTGCTACTTCGCGTCATTGATGATGTCGATCGAGATCGCTTCAACCTCTTCGGCAACCTTTGCGAGCACAGGAGAGTCCGACAACGCCGACAGCAGGGCTTTGGGGCTGAGCATGCCGATTTTAGTTGTTCCATCCTCTTCCCACACGGAGATGCGGCAGGGCAGTGCCATGTTCAGACTCATGTCCTCGTTGAGTACAGTGTTTGCCTTGTGAGGATTGCAGACTTCAAAAACTTTGCATCCATTGGGAAAATCAATGCCTTTGTTTTTCAGGGTCGCCTGCAGATCGTGAACATGCAGGACGCCAAACTTGTGCTTGACGACAGCGGCTTCCAGGTCGGCTGCAGCCTGCTCCAGACTTTTTTGTGATTCAACAATATACTTCATCTCTTGTGTGTCTCATGGTCATTGATTGATATGAGGCGGACTTTACCATATTTTTGAAATAATCACGGTTTATGGGTTAGGATTAGTGTGTTGTTATTACGTGGCAAAATCCATGATGTCGAATATTGATCTCTTCACCCCAATCCAGGTCGGCCCCTATCACCTGGCAAATCGTATTGTCATGGCACCAATGACGCGCAACCGCGCAGCAGAGGGTAATGTGCCGCAGTCATTGAATGTCAAACATTACTCCCAGCGTGCGAGTGCAGGTCTGATCGTGACAGAGGGGAGTCAAATAGCCGATAATGCGCTTGGTTATCCGGCAACCCCCGGCATTCACAGCGATGAACAGGTTGCCGGCTGGACGGCGGTGACCGATGCCGTGCATGAGAAGGGCGGACATATCTTTCTGCAGCTCTGGCACACAGGCAGAGTCTCCCACCCTTCGCTGCTTCCCGGCGAAACGCTGCCCGTGGCGCCGTCAGCGATCAAGCCCGATGGCGAAGCAATCACCTATAGCGGCCCCCGGCCCTTTGTGATGCCGCGGGCGCTCGAGCTTGACGAGATCCCTTCAATTATCACGCAGTACCGGACGGCTGCGGCCAATGCCAAGCAGGCCGGTTTTGACGGTGTCGAGATTCATGCCGCCAATGGCTACCTGCTGGACCAGTTTCTGCGCGACGGAACGAATCAGCGCAACGATTCCTACGGCGGCTCCATTGACAACCGGGTGCGCTTGCTGATGGAGGTGACGGAGGCGGTCGCCTCGGTATGGAGTGATGACCGCGTCGGCATACGCATCTCTCCGTTGCAGCCATTCAATGACATGCGTGATTCAGACCCCGAGGCAACCTTCACCAGGGTTGTAGCGATGCTGAATCAGTTCGCCCTGGCCTACCTGCATGTCACGGAGATGGGCAGTGAGACCCCGGGCGCGGCTGGTCCGGCTTTTGATCTGCGCTCGCTGAAGCAGCATTGGGATGGGAACTACATGACCAATGGTGGCTATGATAAAAAGCGCGCCAATGCGACTCTTGCAGCAGGCGAGGCGGACATGGTCTCCTTTGGCGTACCCTATATCGCGAACCCTGATCTTGTCGAGCGCTTTGCACAGGATGCAGCGCTGAACGAGGCGGACCCGGAGACCTTCTATGGCGGCGGTGCGGAAGGCTACAACGACTATCCATCACTTGCCGACTCCTGAAGCGATGCGTGGCCTGTCATCTCGACCGCAGGGAGAGATCATAGCCGGCCATGAATCTACGAGTTTTTTGGATTTCTCGCTGCGCTCGAAATGACAAAGAGTGAGATTTTACCAGTGTCATCCCGAGGGAAGTGAGGGACGAGCGACGAGGGATCTTATGGCGCAGAGCAAAATCTGTGTGTATCTGTGTTCATCTGTGGTAAAAAAATCAGACATGCGGTGCACATGCGCGGAGCTTATTGACACCCTCCACTCACTCCTTGCCCCGATCCTTATCCCTCCGCTCTTGAGAGCGCTGCTTCTGCTAAACTTAGCGGATGCAACTCTCTTTTACAAAAATGCACGGTCTCGGCAACGATTTTGTGGTCTTCAATGCCATTGATCAGCAGCTTGAGTTGAGCGCCGGGCAGATCCGTTTCATTGCCGATCGGCGTTTTGGCATCGGCTGCGACCAGGTGCTGTTGGTTGAGGCGGCGCGCACTGTGGATACCGATTTTTACTACCGTATCTATAATGCGGATGGCGGGGAGGTCGAGCAGTGCGGCAATGGCGCACGCTGTTTTGCCTGCTTTGTGCGTGACCAGGAACTCTCCGGAAAGGATGTGTTGCGGGTGGGGACAGCCAGTGGAAGCATCACTCTTTATCATGAGGCGGATCACCTGGTGCGTATCGATATGGGCGTACCGCGGTTTATTCCTTCGCAAATCCCGTTTGATGCCAGGCAGCAGGCGCTGACCTATCCGATTGAGCTCGATGGCGAAGTGTATCAGGTCGGCGTTGTGTCGATGGGAAACCCGCATGCTGTGATGCTTGTCGATGATGTAGCGCGCACGGATGTCGAGCGGCTGGGGCCGCTGTTGGAGTCACAGGCGCTGTTCCCGCAACGCGTCAATGCCGGATTCATGCAGGTGCTGTCACGTTCTGAGATTGCGCTGCGCGTCTATGAGCGGGGGACTGGTGAGACATTCGCCTGCGGTACGGGGGCCTGCGCAGCAGTAGTCACCGGTATTCAGCGTGGGCTTCTCGATGAGAGAGTCAATGTGAAGGTGCGCGGCGGCGAGCTTGTGATAAGCTGGAGCGGTGATGGCGCGCCTGTGTGGATGACTGGCCCTGCAGTGGCGGTTTTTGAAGGAGTGATCGACTTATGAGAGAAGAGAACGCAATGATTGATGAGCAGTATGAAGCTGAAATCGGAGAGTATCTACAGGGCCATAGCGACTATTTTGATCGTCACCCCGGATTGTTGTCGGAACTGGAGATCGCTCATGATGCCGGCGGGGGCAGCATCTCTCTGATTCAACGCCAGGTCATGCTGCTGAGAGGCAAAGCAGATGAGTACCGCACCCAGCTGGAGGAGTTGATCGGAGTTGCCCGCGACAATGAAAACCTTAATCAGCGTCTCTATGATTTAACCCTGATGTTGGTCGAGAGTCATGATCTCGAAAGTTTGATGGATATTCTGCTCGACGATCTGCGTGAACAGTTCGATGCGGATGCGGTGGAGCTGCGCCTGTTTGCCGATGACAATATGGAGAAGGCTGTCAATGAAGGGCAGCCGGCCTCGCTGATGTTTGCCGATTTTTTGCAGCATGGAAAACCAAAGTGCGGGGTTTTGAACAAAGAGCAGCTGGAGTATCTGTTTGGCTCACTGGCTGCAGAGACAGGTTCTGCAGCATTGATCCCGCTGGAGCATAAGCACACCAGGGGCATTCTCGCAATCGGCAGCCGCGATGCACAACGCTTTCACCCCGGCAAAGATACGGGTTTCCTGCAGCGCCTCGGTGGTCTGGTCAGTCACGCATTGGCGCGCATCTCTGCTGAAGCATGAGTCACGCTGTTGACCTGATCGCTGCATTTCTTGATTATATCCGCTATGAACGCCGTCTCTCTGCGGCCACGCTGGAGAGTTACCAGCGGGATCTGAAACAGTTCTCGGCGTGGTTGCAGAAGCAACTACCCTTTGGCGAACAGATACGCTGGCCACAGGTGCGCCAACACCAGGTTCGGACGTGGATTGCCAGCCGCCATCGCGATGGGATTGGCGGCAAGAGCCTGCAACGGCAACTCTCCAGTCTGCGCTGTTTCTATCGTTATCTGCTTCGAGAGGGGGAGACAACGCAGAATCCCGCAGAGGGAGTGCGTGCGCCAAAGGTGAAGCGCCCGTTGCCGCATCTGGCTGATGCCGACGAGGTTGCACAACTGCTGAATATGCACGGCCGCGACCCACTGCTGCTGCGCGACCGCGCCATGATGGAACTCTTCTACTCATCAGGTTTGCGCCTTGCCGAACTGGTGTCGCTGGATGTGGAGGATTTGCCTGCCGTTGGTGATCAACTGGAGGTAACCGGTAAAGGGGCAAAAACACGACGGGTTCCGGTTGGCGGCATGGCCCGCAATGCCCTGGATGCCTGGTTGAAGGCGCGTTCCCAACTTGCATCCACACAGGAGCAGGCGCTGTTTGTTAGCAAGCGAGGCAAGCGCATCAGTCCGCGAACGGTACAGCAGCGCCTGGCATATCGTGCGCAGCAGCAGGGGCTTGCGCAGCACCTGCATCCGCACATGCTGCGCCACTCCTTCGCCAGCCACCTGCTGGAGTCATCGAGTGACTTGCGCGCCGTGCAGGAGTTGCTCGGGCATGCCGATATCAGCACCACCCAGATCTATACCCATCTCGATTTTCAGCACCTGGCGCAGGTGTATGATAAGGCGCATCCTAGGGCGCGCAAGCGTAGGAAATCACAGGAGTGACAGTAATAGCCTGTTGCATAAGGGGATTGCGTCCAATGGCAGGTGAATGACCATTGTTAAGGATTGTTGGACGCCTGTCATTTCTCCACAACAGTCATACGCGGGCTGTTTATAACTTATAAGCTCAGAGGCCAGTGTGGTTACCAAAGTTCTGAGTCGCATAACGAAGCGATGCAAGTTAATTTGACAGGTGATGTTGCAATATTACATTCGTTAAGGGTGATGGCCTGCCACCCAAAAGGATATTGAAGCTTGTAAGGTGGAATATATCGAGCGGAAGCATCGACGTTGAAACCAAATCTGCTGTAATATTTAGGGTCACCATAAACAAACAGCATATTTACCTCCAT
The DNA here is from genome assembly GCA_030620735.1 of Gammaproteobacteria bacterium. Lineage (GTDB taxonomy): Bacteria > Pseudomonadota > Gammaproteobacteria > Chromatiales > Chromatiaceae > Sva-25. Next base: position 5,156 of record JAUXDV010000001.1, on the reverse strand, counting down.
TTCTAATAACCGATGCATGCCACTTTCTATTAGTTTCGATCCAATGCAACGCTTTTGATATTCGGGCTTTACGCCGAGTGGGGCCAAAATATAGCCCTGCAAATTTTCGTTGGTGTCGATTGTCACGGGGCTGAACGCTACGTGGCCAACTACAGTGCCATCGGTTTCAGCCACTAAGGATATTGTTTGCGGAGTTGTTTCTTCGGAAAGTTGATTAATAGCGAGTTTCGAGACAATCTCTCTCTCGCCATCTGGGAAGGCGCATAAATGGACCCCGCGGACATCGTCAAGATCCAGACTTGTTGCTATTCGAATATGCATGAATTTCTGCTAACGTCGCAAATCACCGGCAGCAAAAAGCAGAGCGACGAAGGTGCGGCGCTTTTTACTGTCCGAGTACATTTGCCTTGTTGGCAGCTTTTTCCTCAAGACGTTCTACAAGCCAAAGCTTGATGATGGACTGGCGCGTTACGCCAACACGGCTTGCTTCTTTATCAAGAGATTCGATAACCCAGGAAGGGAAATCAACATTGACTCTTTTTTGTTTTTGATTAGGGCGCTGTAAGGTAGTCAGATCAAGATCATCAATGATATCTTGTTTGTTTTCATCGAAGTTTTTATCAAATGCTTTAGCTTTCATAGAGTTGCACCTCGGATTTACGTGAACGACTTACTGAAATAAGCCTGATTGTATCTCTACGATAGGTCACTACTGCTGACCAGTGTTTGCCTGCGAAGCTAGCAACAATTAAATGACGAGGTTCATCGTCAGAGTTTGCCTTAATTTCAATAAGATCGGGATCACTCCAAAGTTCCTGGGCAGTAACAAAGTCAATACCATGCTTTTTCAGATTTGATGCGCTTTTTTGTTCGTCGAACTCGAATTGATACATGGTATAAAATATATACCTTTATTGCACGTATTGCAAGATGGGCGGTTTATTGCTGCTAACGTTGCCAATAACTGGGCAAAATAAGTGCCGCGAAAAAAGACTCACGGCACTTATTTTGATCCATGTTGATTGGCCTTGTTAGTGCGAGCTAATGCGCTAGCTGTAGCGCCGCAAAAGGCACCTATACAAACAAAGAAAGTTGCTAGAGGCCATGTTTGTGATAAAGAAGGATAATTGTTAACTATAGAAATTGCAAAGAAGACTATGATTGCCATGATTAAGCCTGACACGCATGCAATAATGGGTTTGTTTATATTGTTTTTTTCTAGAATAGTTAGAGTGGTACACCACACCATGTGGAGATGAATCTGGAATACTGAATGACTTCCTCTTCTACACTCTTTCATGCATCATAGAGTACCGCTTCATGCTGAAAGCTGCCAGCTGAAGCTGGGGGTTTTAACCCTCCCAAGGGGAGACAATAAATCGAGTAAATTTTCTCAAAATGGGCGAATTTGGTGTGATGAAAGGAAGCAATGGTAGAGAGTTGATTCTGACATGATCTCTCAATGACAGATTGGAGCATTGACCGGTCATTCACAGCACCCCTCAAAATCTGCTCAGATCGCTGATTCAGAAATTAGCTACTCCATACGGTCATTCAAAGCTTTCGCAATCAAGCCGTTATTGTGAACGGATTGGCATGGACTCTTTTTCTTTGTCATGCTCAGGAACACACTATACCCCCGGTTCCTGACATCGCTTGAGTGATTTTCCACCCAGGCAGTGAACAATCATTGTCTGAACGCCCTGTTGAGACTTGCATATGCCCGCATGTTATGTAATTCTCAAAACCTCAGATGCGGATTTCTGCCTCATCCATTATTTCCCGGATCAAGCTTGGAGAAACAATGACACGTAGTAAAGCGCAAAAACGGTATCTGCTGCTGATCAGCGTTCATGGCCTGATTCGCGGCCTTGATCTGGAGCTTGGGCGTGATGCCGACACCGGCGGACAGACCAAGTACGTGCTGGATTTGGCCCGCAGCCTCTCCATGGACGATGATGTCGAACGCGTGGACCTGGTGACGCGCAGGGTGGTGGATCCGGCTGTCAGCGATGACTATGCTGCACCTGTCGAGATCCTGTCAGACAAAATGCGCATCATCCGCATCGATGCCGGACCGGACGAATATCTTCCAAAGGAGCAGCTGTGGGACCATCTTGACAGCTTCACTGACAACCTGCTCAATTGGCTCAACGATCAGCCCCGCATGCCAGAGCTGGTGCACAGTCACTATGCTGATGCCGGCTACGTTGGGGTGCGGCTCGCCAACCTGCTGGCTGTTCCACTCATCCATACGGGGCATTCACTGGGCCGGGACAAGCGCAAACGGCTGTTGGCCCGGGGGCTGTCGCGCGATGAGATCGAGCACACCTACAACATTGCGCGCCGCATCGATGCAGAGGAGGAGGTGCTGGCCAACGCCGACCTGGTGATCACCAGCACGCAAAATGAAATCGAGGAGCAGTACGGGCTCTACAATTACTATGATCCGGAACGCATGGTGGTTATTCCACCAGGCACCGATTTGCAGCAATTTTACCCGCCAGGCGACGGAGAGCAAGTCGCCTTTGGTGAACAATTGGAGCGTTTTTTAAGCAAGCCCGGCAAGCCCCTCATTCTTGCCCTGTCGCGGCCGGATGAACGTAAAAATATCCTTATCCTGCTGGAGGTATTCGGTGAATCCAGTGAGCTGCAGCAGGCAGCCAACCTGTTGATTATTGCCGGCAGCCGCGATGACATCGGTGACATGGAAGCGGGTGCTCAATCGGTATTGACCAACATCCTGCTGCTGATCGACAGCTATGATCTCTATGGCAAAGTAGCAGTGCCCAAGAGCCACCGCGCCGAAGAGGTGCCTGAGATTTACCGCCTGGCAGCGGCGAGTCGCGGCGTGTTCATCAATCCGGCGCTGACCGAACCTTTCGGTCTGACTATTTTGGAGGCTGCCGCCAGCGGTCTGCCCGTTGTGGCAACGGAAAATGGCGGGCCCGTTGACATTCTTGCCAACTGTCAAAATGGAATACTGGTGGATCCGCTGGATAAAGAGGCCATTACAAAAGCCTTGCTGACTTTTCTTGATGATCCTGAGGCATGGTCGCAGGCGTCTCGAAACGGGATCGAGGGAGTGCGGCAACACTATACCTGGCAGGCCCATACCAAAAGTTACATGGCATGTATCGGCAAACTGCATGGCAGGAGTGTCCCTGCTCCCGGTGAACGACCCGCACCGCGGGCAGTTCGCTACCGGGATCGCGCCATTTTCAGCGATCTGGATCAGAATCTGCTGGGAAATCAACAAATGCTGGAGCATTTTTCCGCGGTGGTGAGGGAAAACCGCAAGTGTGTGATTTTCGGCATTGCCACCGGCCGCCGTCTGGATTCTGCACTGGCCGTGATCAAGAAGCACGGAATACCACACCCGGATGTCTTGATCAGCAGCCTCGGGACACGCATCCACTATGGACGGGCATTAACGGAAGATGACCACTGGGCTGATCATATCGATCATGACTGGAATCCCAGCCGGGTGCGCAGGGCACTCTCCGGCCTGCACGGTCTTGAGCTTCAGCCCAGGCGGGAGCAGAGCCAGTTCAAGGTTTCATGGTACTACGATCCGGAGAAGGGACCGTCTATTGACGAGATTATCGCCCTTGCCAGGCAGAAGGAGATCACCGCCAACATACAATACTCTTTCGGCCAGTTCCTTGACTTTGTTCCATCGCGGGCTTCCAAGGGACAGGCGCTGCGATATGTCGCCCAACGACTCGATATCCCCCTCGAACATCTCCTGGTGGCGGGCGGTTCCGGCGCTGATGAGGATATGATGCGTGGTAATACACTGGCCGTGGTTGTGAGCAACCGCCATCATGAGGAGTTGTCGCAGCTGGAGGATCAGGAGCGCATCTATTTCGCCGGCCAGCCGCATGCAGCGGGTATTCTTGAAGCATTCGAATACTACGATTTTTTCAATACCTGCAAGGTGCAGGCGCCATCATGATTTGTCGACTCCTTGTCTGCAGCGATCTCGAACGGACGCTGCTCCCCAAAGGGCCTCAAACGGAGTCGCAGAATATCCCGTAGTGGTAGGCACCTTCGATGACGCCACTGGTGTAGAAACCGTTCAGGCCCTTGAAGCCGCCTTTCGCGAAGTAAAGCTTAAGTTCAGGGTGCGCGTCAGCCGCCTGCTTGACGCCGGCGACGAGCTGCTCGTCCGCGTTTCGCACAAGCACGCCGGAGAAGCCCGCCGTGAGTGGGAAGACGTCATTGCCGCTGTCGCCACAGAAGACGACATCCGACTTGCTGGCGCCAAATTCGTCGGCGATGTATTCGAGTGCGGTCTGTTTGGTTGCGCTTTGCGGGAGAAAGTCGAGAAGGCCCTTGCCGGTTTGAGAGTCGAAGCTGTAAACGACAACCTCGTCGAACTTATCTTTTACCCGTTCGTCGACGGCCTTCAAGATGGCCTCGCTCCTGTCATGGTCAACGTAGTAACTTTGCTTGAACAGGCCGCAATGCTCACGCTCCTGCTCGGTCAGGCCGTCCACTCCGGCTACGGCGCTGCGTACCGCGTCTGCATCCCACCTGGGACTGGTCTGTTTTACATGGGTAACCCAACCGTCGTGGGACTTCCAGCCGTCTTGTTCGTACTTCCGGATCGATGTGCCGACGTCGCCGATGAGCACATGGGGATAACGGATGCCAAACTCCCTGATCGCATTCTCGGTCAGGTTAAGATTCCTGCCGGTTACATAGACGACCAGCACGTCATGCTTTTCAGTGAGTTCATTGAAGAGGTCGATGGCGCCGGGATCCGGTGGCCAGCTACCGTTCGGGAGTAACGTCCGGTCCAGATCAGTCGCAAGGATTCTCATTTTCGTTCTCCGTAGCAGTGTTTGTCGAAATTCGACTGGGGTCAATCACGGGGGGGGCTAAGACTCGAAGGAGATAAGGACTTCTTCGTCCGTACCGTCGCCCTGGTAAACCGTGAAGCTGTGATTGCGCAGATCGGCTTTCAGGGTTGCTGTGGCTTGCGGATGCTGCCAGGAGATGTGCAACAGGTGGGGCTCGGTCTCGAAGATCTTCATCTCACCCGTGAACGCCGGCGAGATGTTGCGCAGCCGGATCAGGTCAAGTTGGTCCAGCACGATAGGGCGTTTCAGTCCGGCCTCGATGTCGATAATTTTTAGAGTGGTGCGGTT
>JAUXDV010000186.1 GCA_030620735.1 Gammaproteobacteria bacterium | reverse complement strand
CTATCCTCATCCTGACGCTCAAGGATGTCGATGAGCGTCAGGTGGTTGACCAGTTCGTGCGGTTCGTTTTTCGCATCCTGCTGAAGCCTTTGCAGCCACTCCAGGAGTTCATCGATGTTATCCCAGCGGCGCTGTGCCACGGTTTCCGAGGAGCTTTTCTCTCTAAGAATCGCCATGTAGTCGATTTCATGGAGCAGATTTGTGAGCGCTTCGGCTGCACCCTGCTCAGCGGTTTTACGCTGCTGGCGTTGCATCCAGTCGAAGAAATTTTGTAAAGTTGCGCGTCGTCTTGCATCCATGCATTCGTTGAGTCCAAACTCACCGCAGGCGCTCAGCAGGCTGATGTCGCGCTGGTTAGCGTAGGCGCCGAGTTTTTCCAGGGTCGCTGGCCCGATTTGACGGCGGGGTACATTGATGATGCGCAGGAAGGCGGCGTTGTCATCAGCATTGGCAATCAGGCGTAAAAACGCCATGGTGTCCTTGATTTCGGCGCGGCCGAAGAATGACTGGCCGCCGCTGAGGAAATAGGGCAGGTCATGTTGGCGCAGCGCCTTTTCAAACAGGCGCGCCTGGTGATTTCCCCGGTAGAGTATGGCGATGTCACCCAGCGGCCTTCCCTGGAACTTATGCACCAGGATGTCGGAGACGACGCGTTCTGCTTCGTGCTCTTCATCCTTGCACTGCATCACCCGAATGTTGTCGCCGTCTCCCAGCGCACTCCACAAGCGCTTTTCAAACAGGTGCGGGTTGTTGGCGATGAGGGCGTTGGCAGCTTTGAGAATGGTGCTGACAGAGCGGTAGTTCTGCTCCAGTTTGATCACTTTCAGGCGTGGGAAGTCCTTTTTCAGCTGCAGCATGTTTTCCGGATTGGCGCCACGCCAGGCGTAAATTGACTGGTCATCATCACCGACCACCGTCAATGCCTGGCGAATTCCGGCGAGATGCCTGATCAATGCATATTGGCTGAGATTGGTGTCCTGGTATTCATCGACCAGCAGGTATTGCAAGCGTCCCTGCCAGCGCTCCAGTATCTCCGCATTGTCGTTGAAGAGTTTGACCGGCAGCCAGATCAGGTCATCGAAATCGACAGCGTTATATGCACGCAGGCTGCGTTCGTAGGCGCCATAGCAGAGTGCAGTATGCAGGCTCTGCTGGTCATCGGCTGCAGCCTCGGCCTGCTCAGGCGTCAGCATCATGTTTTTCCATGTGGAGATCTGCCAGCGCACCGCACTGACATGCTCGGCATCATGTTCATGCAATAACTCTTTGACCAGCGGCAGGGTGTCCTGTTCATCCAGCAGTGTGAAACCCGATTTTAATCCAGCCTCCTTGTATTGTAGTCGTAGAATATTGAGTCCCAACTGGTGGAAGGTGCTGACACGGAGTCCACGGCTTTTGCTGCTGTCAAGCAGATCGCTGACACGCCCCTTCATCTCCCTGGCGGCCTTGTTGGTAAAGGTGACGGCCAGAATGTTTCTTGCGGGAATTCCCTGTTGTTGAATCAGCCATGCTATTTTGCGTGTAATAACACCGGTTTTCCCGGAGCCGGCGCCTGCCAGCACCAGCAATGGACCTTCAAGATAACGCACTGCATCCATCTGCTGCTCATTGAGTTGCATTTTGGCCATGATTTAGTCGCAGCGTCCCCGGGTAGGTGATGTTATTATCGTCTCTGAAGAGCAACGATTATATGTGATTTCTATTTATGCGTAGTGATAAGCACAATCCACGGGAATCCTGGCGCGTTTTCCAGATTATGGCCGAGTTTGTCGAGGGCTTCGAGAAGCTGGGCTGCATTCATCCGGCCGTGAGCGTTTTTGGCTCGGCGAGAACGCCGCAGGATCATCCCTGGTATCAAAAGACAGTTGAAATTTCCCGCCTGTTGTCTGACAGTGGTTTTGCAGTGGTCTCCGGCGGTGGTCCCGGAATCATGGAGGCGGCCAACCGCGGTGCGCAGATGGGCAAGTCAAAGAGCGTTGGTGTGAATATCCAGTTGCCTCATGAGCAGTTGGGCAATCCCTATCAGGATGTCAGTGTTGATTTCAAACACTTCTTTGCCCGCAAGGTGATGTTCGTCAAACATGCTGTCGCCTATGTGGTGATGCCCGGTGGTTTTGGCACGCTGGATGAATTTGCCGAGATGTTGACCCTGATCCAGACGGGCAAGAGTCGCAATATCCCGATTATTCTGGTTGAATCTGAATTCTGGGGCGGCCTGCTGGAGTGGTTCGAAGAGGCTCTGAACAGGAACGGCATGATCAGTCCGGAAGATATGAACCTGATCCAGGTGATCGATGAACCTAAAGATGTGGTGGATGCCATTTTTCATCACTATGAAGGCCGTAGCCTCGAACCATCACCTGAAGAGCAGGAGATGCTGCTGCGGCTTTAGTTCATCACATAAAACCTAAAACCTATCTTTCTAACTGGTAATTAATCATGAAAATTGTCTCTATTGGTGCAGCTGCACTGCTGTCTCTCTCACCCATCTCCGCCGCTGAACCTGAGGCTTATGAAACCGAGAGTGTTAAAGTCATCGAAGGCGACCGTGTCGATATCTATGAGCATCGCGACAAGCAGGGCCGCAACAGGGTGGATATTGTCCCGGATCGCACCAAGCCCTACACATTTCTCGGTGCTGAGATCGGTGATGAGGCGAGCCGGCCGGCCGCTGGTTCGCCGGATGCGCCGACCCAGATGTGGTCTATCAAGAAGTGGTGACACCTGCTGCAACACCGGACCCGCACGGGGAAGGTGTGCTGCAGCAAATTAATGAGTTGACAGGCCGCAGTGTCTCATGGCTGACGCTGCTGATGGTGGTCGTCACCTTTATCGTGGTGGTGCTGCGCTACAGTTTCGATCTCGGCTGGATCTGGTTGCAGGAGTCAGTCACCTACATGCATGCCGCAGTCTTTATGCTCGGCATCTCCTATACCCTGAAGCATCAGGGGCATGTGCGGGTAGATATCTTCTATCGAAAATTCAGCCGCCGGGGACAGGCAATCGTTGATCTCTTCGGCACGCTGTTTTTGTTGATTCCTGTCGCGCTGTTCATCCTCTGGTCAAGCTGGGATTATGTCTTTCAGTCATGGGGCGTGCTCGAAGGCTCGCGTGAGGCTGGTGGATTGCCGCTGGTTTTTCTCCTCAAGACATTGATGCTGTTGCTGCCACTGCTGCTGCTGCTCCAGGCGGTGGTGATGGTATTGCAATCTCTCCCGGTTGTGCGTCGACACGATGGCTGAGATGCTGCCGCTGTGGCTTTTTATCGCTGTCTGCGTGGTGTTGCTGCTGGGCTATCCGGTGGCTTTTGCGCTGGGTGGAACCGCCTTGCTGTTTGCTTTTCTTGGCAGCCTTGGCGGCTACTTCGACAGCGCTTTCCTGGCTGCGCTGCCGAATCGTCTCTACGGCATCATGATCAACGAGACGCTGATTGCAGTACCGCTGTTTGTCTTCATGGGCGTGATGCTGGAGCGCTCCAAAATCGCAGAGAATCTGCTCGATACCATGGCGGCGCTGTTTGGCAAGTTGCACGGCGGGCTGGGCATCTCGGTGACGCTCGTCGGCATGCTGCTTGCCGCCAGCACCGGCATCGTCGGCGCTACGGTTGTCACCATGGGGCTGCTGTCTCTGCCGACGATGCTGCGCCGTAACTATGACCCCGCAGTTGCAACAGGCATCATCTGCGCCTCGGGAACCCTCGGGCAGATCATTCCGCCATCGATCATTCTGGTACTGTTGGGCGATGTACTCTCTTCGGCCTACCAGCAGGCGCAGCTGGATATGGGGGTGTGGTCGCCGGAGACGCTGTCAGTGGGTGACCTGTTCGTTGGCGCCCTGATCCCCGGTCTGCTGCTGGTACTCCTCTATATCCTCTATCTGCTGGTGCTGGGGATGGTGCGTCCGCAGCGCGTGCCTGCAATCCCTGAACAGGAGAGAGGGGAGGGGGGCAACGGCTGGTTTGCTGTCGCCAAAGCTCTGCTTCCTCCACTGCTGCTGATTGTCGCCGTACTGGGCTCGATCCTGGGAGGTTTCGCCACACCCACCGAGGCTGCCTCCGTTGGCGCCATCGGCGCCATGCTGCTGGCGGCAACGCGTCACAAGCTCAATCGGGAAACCCTGCGGGAGGTGACGCTGGAGACGACCAAAGTCACCAGCATGGTGTTCATGATCCTCATCGGGGCCTCGTTGTTCTCACTGGTGTTTCGCGGTTTTGGCGGTGATGTGCTGATCGAGGAGTTTCTCAAGGAGTTGCCGGGGGGCGTCGCCGGCGCTGTCATCATCGTCATGCTGGTGATGTTTCTGCTGGGTTTTATTCTCGATTTTATCGAGATTACTTTCGTCGTGGTTCCCATCGTCGGTCCGATCCTGCTGGCAATGGGGCTCGATCCCATCTG
>JAUXDV010000150.1 GCA_030620735.1 Gammaproteobacteria bacterium | reverse complement strand
CCGACCGCCAAGCCGATCAGTGTCAAGGTGCGTGGTGATCAGTACGATGAAATACGCGCTGCAGCAAACACCATTCGCCAAATCCTCGCATCCATCGAAGGTGTCAAGGATATCGAGGACGATGCCAGCCGCGGCCGCTCGGAATTACTGCTGATACTCGATGAAGACGCTATCAACCGTGCCGGCCTCAATCCTCTCGAGGTCAATCGCAGCATTCAGCTACTGGTCGACGGTATCATCGTTGCCGAGATGCGTGATGCAGGAGAGAAACTGGAGGTGCGTGTCAAAGCTGACAATGGCGTCACTGACGATATCGCCGAACTGCTGAATTTCCGTCTGCCTGTTGCAGATGGCGGCAGCATACCGCTGGGTGAACTTGTGCGTGAAACCCGCCAGCAGGGCCTCGGCAACATCCGCCACTACAACTTCCGCCGTGCAATTACCGTCGAGGCTGATCTCGACGACACGCTGATCGATACCGTCACGGCTAATGCGCGCCTGATCGAGGGCTGGAGTGCGTACAAGGCGCAATATCCGGATATCGATCTCAACTTCTCCGGTGAGCTGGATGACATCCAGGAGAGCATGGACTCGATCGGCGTGCTGTTTATCTTTGGCGTCGGCCTGATGTACCTGATTCTGGGAACCCAGTTCCGCAGTTACTGGCAGCCCTTCATGATCCTGGTCACCGTGCCGATGGCATTCACCGGGGTGGTGTTCGGCATGTTCATCACCAACAACCCGCTGAGTCTCTATACACTTTACGGCGTCGTCGCCCTGGCAGGCATCGCGGTGAACGCCGCCATTGTCCTGATCTCCGCAGCCAATGCACGCATGCAGGCAGGGATGAGCGTGCTGCACGCCACGCTGTATGCCGCAAGACGCCGCGTGATACCGATTCTGATCACATCGCTGACAACTGTCGCCGGCCTCTTCTCACTGGCCACGGGACTGGGTGGAAAATCCCTGATCTGGGGACCCGTTGCTACGGCTATCGTGTGGGGACTGGCCTTCTCGACGGTGCTGACACTGATCATGGTGCCGCTGCTGTACCGAATTTTCATGGGTGGTGCTGATCGCGGTCAGAAGAACGCTCCTACACATCATGACGCGTCACCCGGTAGGAGTGGTCATCTGGCTACGATGGAGAAATCACCACCAAAGTAAAAACCCTGAATTAAGATTTGCAAAAGCTGGTCTAAACCAATAGTATTACTCGTTTTTCCCGTGCCACCGCACGGGTTTTGTTGTTTAAGTCTGCGGGAAAGAGCATTTCCCGAAAATTGTCAGGAGCAGATCATGTCGCAATCATTAATGGCGACCTACAAACGGCTGGATGTCACCTTCAGCAAAGGTGAAGGAACATGGCTGTGGGACAAGTCGGGAAAACGCTATCTGGACGCCATCTCCGGCATCGCTGTATGCAGCCTCGGGCATGCGCACCCGGCAGTGACCAGCGCGCTGTGTGAGCAGGCGTCGACACTGGTGCATACATCCAATATCTATGGTATTGAAAATCAGCAGCAGTTGGGAGACGCCCTGACATCACTGGCGTCGATGGAACGCGTCTTCTTCAGCAACTCCGGCGCTGAAGCCAACGAAGCCGCCATCAAACTTGCGCGCCTGCATGGACATCGCAATAACATCAAGGATCCGGCCATTATCGTCATGGAGAACAGTTTCCATGGGCGTACCCTGGCAACGCTCACTGCGACCGGCAACCGCAAGGTTCAGGCCGGGTTTGAGCCTCTGGTGCAGGGCTTTATTCGTGTTCCCTATGGCGACATCGAAGCCATCGAGAGCCTTGCCGGAAAATCGCAAAATATTGCCGCTCTACTGGTCGAACCTGTGCAGGGTGAAGGCGGGGTCAATATCCCTCCCGCCGGCTATCTGAGCGCCATTCGCAAGCTGTGTGACGACAACAACTGGTTAATGATGCTGGATGAGATTCAGACCGGTATGGGACGCACTGGCGCCTGGTTTGCCTGGCAGCATGAAAAAGCTAAGCCGGATGTCATGACGATCGCCAAGGCCCTGGGAAATGGCGTACCCATCGGCGCCTGTCTTGCCCGGGGAGAGGCCGCTGATCTTTTTGCTCCAGGCTCGCACGGCTCGACATTCGGCGGCAACCCGCTGGTTTGCGCTGCAGCCCTTGCCGTCATTGATACCATGAAAAAGGAGCATATCCCGGCCCGGGCAAAAGCTCTCGGGGAGTATCTTGCCAATGGTTTCTCAGCACAGCTCGATGATATCGAGGCTGTTATCGACATTCGTCATGCAGGCTGTCTGCTCGGTATTCAACTGGATCGCCCCTGCGCCGAACTTGTCGGTATGGCGCTCGATCAGGGGTTGCTGATCAATGTAACGGCAGAGTCAGTCATTCGTCTGTTGCCGCCGCTGAATATGAGCAATGCGGAGGCTGATACTCTTATTGAAGGGCTCAGCCGGTTGATTAAGGAAGGTTTTAAGTTTTAGGTTTTAGGTGGTTAGGTTTTAGATTGCTGACTTTAAACCTAAAACTTAAAACATAACACTTTGTAGAGTTATTTTTATATGAAACAAACACGTCATTTCCTGACCTTGCTGGATCTCTCTCCTGCTGAATTTCGCAGCATCATCCAACGCGCGACCGAGCTCAAAGCAATGCGCAAGAGAGGTGAGGATTATCGCCCGTTCAGGGGCAAATCACTCGCCATGATTTTTGAAAAATCATCAACCCGCACGCGCGTCTCTTTTGAAGCAGGCATGGCGCAACTGGGCGGTCACGCACTGTTTCTCTCCTCCCGCGACACCCAACTGGGGCGCGGTGAACCCGTTGCAGACAGTGCGCGCGTACTCTCGCGCATGGTCGATATCGTCATGATCCGCACCTTCTCACATGAGATAGTGGAAACTTTTGCTGAGCACTCAGCTGTCCCCGTGATCAATGGATTGACCGACCAGTATCATCCCTGCCAGCTTTTGGCTGATATGCAGACCTGGTTTGAGCACCGTGGTGATATCCAGGGTAAAACCGTGGCCTGGATCGGAGATGGCAATAATATGTGCCACTCCTATATCAACGCAGCCAGGCAGCTCGATTTCAAACTGAATATCGGCTGTCCGGAGGAGTTTGATCCACTTGCTGAGATTCTCGAACCTGCCTCCACGCGCTGCGAAATCTTTCGCGACCCGATGGCAGCGGCGGCTGGCGCCGACCTGATCGTTACCGACGTATGGCCCAGCATGGGACAGGAAGAGGAGCAAAAGGCACGCGAAGCAGCTTTTGCAGGCTACCAGGTGACAAGCGAGATGATGAGTGTTGCCGCCAGGGACGCCCTCTTCATGCACTGTCTTCCGGCGCATCGCGGTGAAGAGGTTGCGGCTGATGTCATCGACAATCCGAACAGCGTCGTCTGGGATGAAGCTGAAAACCGTCTGCATGCTCAAAAAGCATTAATGGAGTTTTTACTGACATGATAAAACATCGATTCATTCAGAGTTTTCTTGGCGGGCTAATACTCTCTGCCGGCATCGTCGTCTCTATCAGCGATGCGGCAGCAGAGACCCGCTATGTCTCTGATGAGCTGAAAACCCCCTTTCGCAGCTCTCCCGGAAGCACCAAGCGCATCCTCAAGATGATCAAAAGCGGCACCCCGGTTGAAGTCCTGAGTGTTGATAAAAAGAGCGGATATGCCAAGGTGCGCACCAGCGGTGGTACGACAGGATATATGCTGATACGCGAGCTCAGCAAGAAGCCGGTCGCACGTGAGCAACTGCAGGCAATGCAGCAGCGCATTGATGAGCTTCAGGTAGAACCTGATCAGATTCAGAGCAGACTCACCCAGCTGCAGGAGGACTACTCCAACCTGCAGCAGCAGCATCAGAAAATCTCCAGAGAAAACGAGACCCTGACCCAGGATTTGGCCGGCATCAAGCAGAGCGCAGCCAATGCGATCCAGATTGCCAACGAACGCTCAGACCTGCATAAACAGCTGACAGCATTCAAACGTCAAAATGCAGATCTGCAGCAGCAGAACCGTGAATTGAGCAATAATTTCGAGCAGCGCTGGTTCATGATCGGCGCCGGCGTTGTTCTGGGCTCGATACTGCTCGGCTGGCTGCTGCCGCTGATGCGATTCAGACGCCGCAGCAGATCCAGCTGGAGTGATATCTAGGAGAGCTCTGAATGAATCGCTGCGCGCTTCAATCAGAACTTCCTTACAAGTTTTCCTATGGGGGAAGGGGCATAATATCAATGGCTTATAGCTAGCTTCATGTTGGCCCTTCCCCCAAACCCCCATCCCTTCGATTCATTCAAAACAGAGGTGCCTTAGTGTTCAATCCAGAAACCGCAACCATCATTTCACTTCGTATCTGCCTGGGAACAAAATTGAAAGCTCTCTTATTGTGCACATCTCTGGCACTTCTTGCCGGCTGTTCACCTCATCCCGGCAGCGGCATATGGACAGCAACCTCCGAAAATGAGCCGGGGTTTACGAAGATTGATGTCCAGTACGAAGGCCGTGCTGATATCTACAATGCCACTGATGAAGCGGCTGTTCGCCACTGCTTCTGGGGCGGCATGAGTCCAAAGCAGCTCGCACTGGATTGTACCCGGGCGTCAGACACTGACAATCCGGAGCACTACCGTCTAACTGTTACTCAGGATGACTCGGCTGAACTCACACGCAAGCAGCAATTGATTGGCACATTCAGCAGGCAGCAACGCAGCAATTAATGTTCGAAGCAGAGGATTTACTCGAAGTGGCGACCATGGAGATGCCATTTGGTAAATACCGTGGCCGGGCGCTGATCGATCTTCCTGAGCCCTATCTGCTATGGTTTCAGGAGAAGGGATTCCCACAAGGGCGGCTGGGAATGTTGATGACGCTCTGCCTGGAGATCAAGATCAACGGTCTGGAGCATCTGATCAAACCCCTGCGCAGCAAAGATCAGTAAAAAGATTTTTTAACCACGAAAGTCACGAAAAACACGAAAATTGAGAGGATAAATGCTCTTTTTTCGTGTTTTTCGTGACTTTCGTGGTGTATCTTTTCCGTGTTGTCTGTGTGTTCCGTGGTTCATTCATTTCCCTGTTAATAGCCGAAGCTCTTCCTCTCTTGAACGAATCTCTTTGAGCGCTTTTTTATAGAAGGGTCGCAGTGATTTTTTCAGGTGCGGCAGCACCTTGTTGTTCGGGATCTGTTTGAGCACGCTGAAGATGGCCAGGGCATAGGTGGTGTCGTATTGGGAGAGATAGCTGCTGCGGTTTGTACCGGGGCGTTTGCAGCTTCC
>JAUXDV010000274.1 GCA_030620735.1 Gammaproteobacteria bacterium | reverse complement strand
CTGATGTACGGCAAGATCCTGCGGCTCATCGAGGTCAAGGAGCTGCCCGAACTGGTGCAGGTGCTCACTACCGGTCAGATGCTGATGCTGATTATCGGCGTGGGCATGCCGCTGGTGCTGTTTTTCCTCGCCGTCAACTATCGTAAACCACGCATCATTGCTTTTGGCGCTGTGCCGCTTGCTCTGCTCGTTATTGACATCCGCTTCGCGCCGGACAGCTTCGCCTCGGGATTTCAGCAGCTCGCCAATCCGGTGGTGACATACTCTGATCGCATGAGCGTGGAGAACAATGGCCGCTACAGCATGATGCTGCTGCGCGAGGCAGAGCGCATCAGCGCAACGGAGAAGACTGCTCCCTATCACGATCGATCCGCCTATGAACAGCAGACCGAGGTGCTGGCAGATGCCATCCGCAAAGGTGGCAACCAGCGCAATGTACACCTGATCGTGATGGAGAGTTTTTTAGACCCCACCCTGTTTCAGAAGGCGACATTCAGCAGCAATCCCGTGCACCCCGATTTTGCCAGCCTGTTTGGCTCAAAAACCGGGCTCTCCATCTCACCGGTATTTGGCGGTGCAACCTCGCAGGCGGAATTCGAAGTGCTGTGCGGCGTACCGGCACTGCGCAAACTCTCCAGTATCGAGTTCAACGTTTTCACCGGCGCGAAGACCAGTTGCATGCCGGGTGTACTTGAACGCGCAGGCTACCGAACCGTGGCGACCAACGGCTATAAACCCGATTTCTTCAACACGCTGCCCGCCTACAAGGGCATCGGTTTTGACGAAGCTAATTTCCCCCGCAAGCACACCTCGCTTGACACCTACATGGATGTGGAACCGGTGGGCAAGGAGGGCTACATCTTTGATGGTGATCTATTGCAGAAGAATCTCGACTATGTCACCGCTGCCCTGAAAGAGAACCCTGACAAGCCGCTGCTAAACTATGTACTCACCATCTATGGCCACACCCCCCACAGACTCGATCCGACACAGCGTCCCGAGATTCTGCAGGTGCAGTCTGATTATGCCGACGAACACCTGCAGCGAGTTGCAAACCAGTTCTATTACCGCACCGAGGCAATCGCCCGTTATGTGCGCGACCTCATCGAAGTGGATAAAAACAGCATCATTATTCTCATCAGCGACCATGTGCCGCCGCTGCGCAATGGATTGAATACCTATCGAAAGCTCGACTATGTGGACACTTCTGAGGATAGCTACTACTACAACCGCCTGCTGGTGGTCAAAGATGGCAAGCCGCAGTACTATCCCGTCATGCACCACTACGATATTCCCGATCTGATTTTTGATTACCTCACGGACGGCAAGCACTGCAAGGAGCGCTCCTGCGCCTATCTGGACGGAAATGCTACGCCGAATCCAGAGATGCAACTTGCAGAGTATTTCTCGCTGATGGCGCACGCATCAGAAACGCTGTAAAGGAGCCTCTCATTTCGACCAAAGGGAGAGATCTATTGCTGCGATGCATAAGATCTCTCACATTCGTTCGAGATGACAAAAAAGCGACAGTGAGATATTTATCCCTTTTATTTCATTGTGTTATAACAATTACATAATAATTGACTTTACATAAAAAATCACCGCTGGCATAATTCTCCGCGATTACGCATAATCTTCGTAAGTTCTCAATAATACCGGTGCATTGTTTGAGATAGCGTAGGATGCTGCTGAGGAACGAAGCGCATCGATCGCGGGTTTTACTCGACAGATGCGCTTCGCAAGCTCAGCAGCATCCTACGTATTGTTGCCGTACACGGGGTTATTGAGAAATAACTAAATCTACACCTTACTTCACTTTAACCAAAGGAAATCCCCGACTCATGTGGTTCAAAAACCTGTTTCTGTATCGTTTTACCCAACCCTTTACCCTCTCTGCCGATACACTCGATGAAAAGCTCTCCGGCAAGAGCTTTCAACCGGTTGACAAGCTCTCCCTCTCCTCGACCGGCTGGACTGAACCGCTTGGCCACGAGGGCGAGCAATTCGTGCATACGACCAATGGCTATATGATGCTCTGTCTGCGCAAGGAGGAGAAAATTCTTCCGCCGGCTGCCGTCAAAGAGATCCTTGATTCGCGCGCACTGGAGATTGAACAAAAAGAGAACCGTACGATTCGCGGCAAGGAACGCGCCAATCTGCGAGACGAAGTGCTGCTGGACATGATGCCCCGCGCTTTCACCAAGAACAGCCGTATATTTGCCTATATCGATGCCAAAGGCGGATGGATGGTTGTCGATGCCGCCAGTGTTGGCAAGGCGGATGAGTTTGTCGCCACCCTGCGCGAGACCCTGGATCATCTTCACGTCACCCCGCTGGCGATGGCCAATGATCCTTCCGCCATCATGACCTCCTGGTTGAGTGAAGGTGGCGTTGCTGCAGATTTCGAGATTGAAGATGAGTGCGAGTTGCGTGATCCCGCCGAAGACGGCGGTATCGTACGCGTACGCAAACAGGATCTCGGCTCTAAAGAGATACGCACACATCTCGATGCAGGCAAGATGGTGACCCGCCTGGCGCTCACCTATGACGAACGCATCAGCTTTGTGCTCGATTCCACCATGGCGCTGAAACGCCTCAAGTTTCTCGACCTGGTGATGGATGAGGCCGGTGATGTCGACAGCGAGAGCGCCGCCGCCCGTTTTGACGGCGATTTCTCCATCATGACGCTGGAACTGTCACGCTTTTTCCCACAGCTTCTGGATGCCCTTGGCGGAGAAGCCGAAGAGCAGCAGCTGGACGCAGCGTAGAGTCTATGCTTTAACCACAGATGCACGCAGATAAACACGCATATTAAGGTCGAGTTATCCGAGATCCGCAGGGCGGCATAAGCGTAGCGACCTCCATGGATGGAGGAAGTGCAATCAGATTGTCAGGAATAATCATTGCCGCGTCCCGCCGTGACATTGCCCGGTGCAATGTGCTGCGCTTATTGACACCCTACGGCTCCTCGTAATGACAGGACAATTCCGTGTTGTCCGTGTGTTCCGTGGTAAAAAAATTTCACCGCATCTTCTCACAATCTG
>JAUXDV010000114.1 GCA_030620735.1 Gammaproteobacteria bacterium | reverse complement strand
GTGTGAAAAGTTGCTGCTAACTATACCTTAAGCGATCAGTGGGAGGGATTCACTTTCATCATTATCAAGCGAAAGTGAATAGCATCTTGAACAGGGATGTTCAAATAGAAGCTGGTTGGAATAGTGCGGGACGTAACACTACGCCCGCGTCTGACTCTCGACAAGATCATCAATATCGACCCGTAGCGCCTCTGCAATGGATCTGTAGACTTTCACGGTGCCTTCACGCCTGCCTGACTCGATCTGTGCAACATAAGCCTGTGACGCGTCGATCGCTTTGGCGAGCTCAGCCTGTGACATACCACGGAACTTGCGCCAAACCTTGAGCGGGTTTTCACCATCGAGCAGGGCCCCAACAACAACATCAGGAATAAACTCGCTTTCACCCGCCTTCTGCGCAGCCTTCGCTTTGTCATAGGCTTCAACGTCTTCAAGCATTTCCGCTTTTTCCAGCAACTCCCTATATGCAGCGATGGGTACAACTGCATACTCCGGATTGCTCTCGTTTCCAATAAACTGAATATTCATTTGTAGACATCACCTCTAAAGCCGATATTGAGGACAATTACTCTAACTTCCCCGTCTGCAATCTCATAAATCCCCCTGTAACTTCCAATTCCAAGCCTGTAGCCTTCGCGTCCAGCCAGTTTTTTGATGTCGTGGTTTCCGCTATTCTGGTCAGCAATATCAAGAAACGACTGGCGAAATTGCAGAGCAACCTTGCGTGGAATCTTCCTGAGCCCTTTCAACGCTTTCTTTTCGTAGGTTACCTTGTTCACGCTGCCTATAATAGCATATTGTTATATTTTATCAATGATTTTATATAGCTTATTGTTCTGTGTTGAGCCTCTTGCAAAACTCTCGAAAGCTGTCATTTCGACAGGAAGGAGAAATCTTAAATCATTGGTAAATAAGATCTCTCACATTCGTTCGAGATGACAAAACTAACGATTTACGAGTTTTGCACGAGCCTCAATGGCAAAGGAGATGTCATGCCTGGAAAAGAGGCACAAGAAAACCGGCTCAGTGGCCGGGTGAGGGTTTGGTGGCGAACGGTCTGCTGCTCTATTTACGTGCTGAAAAAGGTTGTGGTGAGTGGCTGCTCTGAACTACGCTGGAAGCGACAGGACTGCCCAGAGCAGCACTATGCTCATGGCCGAGCCAACGATGATAACCGATGCTGTAAGATAAAATTCTGATTTACTCATGTTGTCGTATCTCTGTTGTTGGGAACTGCCGGACCTTTAACATCATGCCCGGAAAGAGAAGCGAATTATTGAAGATAAAGATGACAAATTAATGACAGGCGCATGAAAAAATTATTACAGGAATGAGTTTGCTTGTTTTTGAAGAGTGGCGGATGGCGAATTTAACCCGGCTTCTCGTGAGCCTCTTGCAAAACTCTAAAAACGTCATTCCGGCGAAGGCCGGAATCCAGTAAATCAACCACTAACAGATTAAAGAAATGGATTCCGGCTAAAAAAATGCCGGAATGACGGAGTTTTGCAAGAGCATTTCGCAATATCTCATTAACTCCGTGCATTGAATACATTTTGTTAAAACAGATAACGGCATTCATACTGGCTTATTGAGAACTTACATGACATCACTTCTCTATCTGCGCCAGCAGCGCCTCGACCACGGCGTTCCAGCCTTCGGCGATATTGTGCAGATTGTAGCCGCCTCCTCCCAGCGCCAGCAGGCGTCCGCCCGCATAGCGGTCCGCCAGTTTGCACAGACGGCTGGCTGCATGACGGTGCGCCTCGGCTGAGTAGGCCATATCGGTAATGGGATCGCCCTTGATACTGTCGGCGCCGCAGTGAAATATAAAAAACTCCGGCTCAGCCTCAGCCAGGTGAGTCTCTACTCTCTCCCAGGCGGCATAAAAATCCGCATCATCGGCGCCGGGACGCATCGGGATGTTCAGCTTTGTTCCCGCAGCATCGCCCTTGCCGGTCTCTTCGGCTGCACCACTGCCGGGGTAGAGATAGCGGCCGTCCTCGTGCAGGTCGGCAAAGATCAGATCCGGATCTTCCTCGAAGGCGTAGAAGACGCCGTTGCCATGGTGGGCATCGATGTCAACATAGGCGACGCGCTGAATGCCATGCTGACTGCGCAGCGCCTCGATGGCGATGCCGCAGTCGTTGAAGACGCAGAAGCCCGCCGCTGAATCACGGCTTGCATGGTGCAGGCCCGCGATGGGAACGAAGGCGCGCAGGCGCTCTCCCTTTACAAGCTTCTCCACGCCGTCCAGCACGCTTCCAGCCACCAGCGCCGCTGCTTCGTAGATACCCTTGACCGCCGGCGTGTCACCCTGGTCCAGATAGCCTGCGCCGGTTCGCGACGCCTCGATCACGTGCCCGACATAAGCCGGTGTGTGAAACAATTCGATGGAAGCGCGGTCTGCTACAACCGCATTACCGATAACGCACCTCTGATCCAGCCCGCGAGCGATGAATTCATCATAGAATGCGCGGTAGCGCGCAGGGCCGAAAGGATGCTCTTCACCGAAGTTGTAGCTGGCAAGTCGTTCATCGGCGTAGATGATGGTGTTGCTGGACATCAATGTGAATCTCGCTTAAAGATGTAGTAATCTGTAACTCTCAGACAACGCAAAGCAGTAACGATGTATTGGCTACTCCTCATTTTGCCAGGTTTCATGATACTCCTGCTGCTGGCAATCCATCTTGGTTTCCGCCCGCCGCGAAATGTAGAGAGCGGCTCGCCGTCAGATCTTGGGATTGACTTCACTTGCGCGAATATTCCAACAGTTCGAGGCAAGCGGCTGTTTGCCTGGCTGCTGCCCGCTACCGTGCAAGCTCCTGTGATCATCATACTGCATGGATGGGGCGGGAATGCGGAGTTGATGCTGCCGGTCGCCCGCCCCTTCCTGAATGCGGGAATGAACGTGCTGCTGGTGGATTCCAGAAACCATGGCGGCAGTGATTCGGACAGTTTTTCCTCCCTGCCGCGTTTCGCCGAGGATGCGGGCTGTGCCGTCGACTGGATAAAGTCCCACTTCGATAATCCATCTCAGAAAATTGTGCTGCTGGGCCACTCCGTGGGAGCAGGCGCCGTCCTTCTGGAGGCATCACGACGCGACGATCTAGCGGCCGTCATTAGCATCTCTGCTTTCGCCCATCCGGAGTGGATGATGCGCCGTTATCTTGAACGCTTCTATCTCCCTTCCCTGCTGCTGAACGGGATCCTGCGCTATGTGGAGTGGGTCATCGGGCATCGCTTCGAGCAGATCGCCCCCGTAAATACCCTGGGTAAGATCAACTGCCCTGTGCTGCTGGTGCATGGCATGGCTGACGACACCGTGCCCGTCTCGGATGCCGAAGCCCTCTCCCGTGCAGCTGATATAGAGTTGCTGCTGGTCGATGACGCAGGCCATGATTCGGTTGACAAAATAGAGGAGCATGGCGATCAACTCGTCCATTTTCTACGGCAAGCGGGACTGTTTCCCGGGAAAGTGACTATTGAATAACTATCACATTATTGGAGATATTCACGGACACGCTGATAAACTCGAAGAGCTGCTGCTGCATCTTGGTTATGAGAATTCCAGCGGTGTTTATCAGCATAGCAATGCCAAAGTTGTTTTTCTGGGTGACTTTATTGACAGGGGCAGCCAGCATCAACGGGTTATTGAAATTGTCCGCAGCATGGTGGATCAGGGTCATGCACTCGCCGTTATGGGAAACCACGAATTCAATGCAATCTGCTACCACACTCTACATCCTGAAACGGCTGATCCACTGCGTCCTCACAGCGAGAAGAACACCCTCCAGCATGAAGCATTTCTGAAAGAGTATGCTGTGAAAGACGAGGAGACTCAAAATCTCATTGCGTGGTTCAAAAAACTGCCTCTCTACCTGGAAATCAAAAATCCGGTCAATGGTGACCTCCTGTTTCGAGCAGTTCATGCCTGCTGGAATCAGAAAATCATTGACCGCACACAGCCAATACTGACCGATGAATACACTGTCAATGCAGCAGAGAAAGAGAGTCAGCCCTATGAGGATATTGAAGTCCTGCTTAAAGGCCCTGAAATTCCACTTCCCGAGGGTGAAACCTTCGAGGACAAAGATGAAAATGTACGCCACAACATCCGCATCAAGTGGTGGGAAACCACGACTCATTGTACATACAGGGATATTGGCATGGTTCCCGAAGGCGTGGTGCTGCCAGAGACCAGAATAGAATCAATGGACAATGACTCTATTTATCCGCAAGATGCGCCGCCAGTCTTTTTTGGTCATTACTGGTTGTCTGGAGAGCCTCGAATCATTCGCAGCAACCTGGCTTGTCTCGATTACTCTGCAGGAAAAGGCGGGGCGCTCGTGGCTTATCACTGGGACGGAGGGAAGCATGAAGTGCAAAAACTCCAGGATAGCGCATTGAGTTATGTGAAATAATCCTCCGCAATTATGCGATAGCTGGCAGGGCAACGCAGGAGAAACAACATGATCAGGATAGCGTTTATAATCATCATCGGCATAGCCCTGGCGCTGTATGCCATTTACGATTGGCGCGTTGCATTACGCATCACCATACCAATCACCTTGGTCATTGCCTCGCTTATCGGCCTTGATATGTACCAGACGAATCAGGAGAAGCAACAGAGGGAGACGCAACGGGCCGCTCAGAAGCATCACGATAAAATGGAAAAGAGCGCCGCCCGTATCGCCCCTGCTGAAGTACCGGGACGCGTGGATGAGGCCGAGATGGAACTGCGACGCATAGCGCAGGCTGAAAAGTCGCGCAGAGTTGCACAAGAGCGCATGAATGCAATTAAAGCATTCTTTAGCAACAATCGCACACTGATCGAAGACTACTTTAATTCTGCCTCCAGGTGCCATTCCGCCCTGACGTTCAAGGGCAAGATGGAAGATGACGCTGATTGCCAGACTGCCATTGAAGCCAGGGAAAAACTGCAGGAGATCACAGAGCGGTCTCTTGCCGGCATCAGCAAAGAGGAGTTGAAAAAAGAGGATTCAACTACAATGTGGAGGATTGAGTATGCTGATAATCAGATGGATTCCGCATATCAACGATCCAAATATCGCAAGTAATTGCATGGCATCAGCGCGGATGGTGAAACATGGTCAATAAAATTACTCTACGTCTAAAAGACGGGGAAACTTTCGAGTGAAACTTTTTGATAATTTTGAAACAGTAAACCGCATACTATCAAGTATGAAAATGGATACTGCTCGTATGGAAAATGATGAAATCATTATCAATGAAAAATACACAATTGAAGAGATTGGTTCTAATTGGATTCTGAAAACCAAAGGCCAGCCATGGTCGGGCAGACCTTTTCCCAACCTGCTGGAAGCCATCGAATCAGTTATCATTAGCATCCTCATGGAAAATCTGGCAAAGGTCCTTGAAAATGAAAAGAACCATACAGAATCAAAATTCAATTTTGGAGATTAGTAACATCTCAACAACTCCGTGCATTGAATATATTTTGTCCAAACAGATGTCTCAGACTGACAAGGCATGAAAAAACATTTTCTCTCGCAAGGACGCCAAGATCGCCAAGAAAAACCTTTGCACCCTTTGCGTTCTTAGCGTTCTTAGCGAGAGATTCTTTTAAAACTTGACTCATTTGCAAGCATTTTAGTGAATCAAGGATTCTAGAGTACAAATACACCCCCGGCATTGCATCCCGGGCATGATGCAATACCACTTAGCCGGCTGAAGATGTTGACTTAAGGATAGCTTGCGATTTACTGAATTCTCTACAATCACTCTTATACAATTTGCATTTGTTTTGATTTTGTAATATATTTTGTCATGTTGTCATAAAGCACAACTATTTTTTACTACTAACTAATGAGAATGAAAAGATGGATTTAAACAACTTGACTGCTGATGATTTGTATAAATTAGCAAAAAAACGTGAGATTGATGAACGAAAGTGGATTGCTGAGGAGAACAAGCAAAAAATTGCTGAGTTGCGAGAGGAGCGCAAACAACTGCAAGCCCGGCATAAAAAAGAGATCAATGAGGTAAATTCCAGGATCACGGCGCTTGGTGGAAAAGTAGCCGGGACTTCAACAGCGGGAAAAGGACGTACAGGCATAAGTGCTGCGATCGTTGAACTGCTTGACGAAGTTGGTGAAATGGATACCACCGCGATCAGGGAAAAACTCAATACGATTGGCGTATCAGTTGGCAACCTTGGTCAAACCCTTGCTTATCTGAAGAAAAATGGCAAAGTTGATTCTGTTTCTCGTGGTGTCTACAAGAAGTCTGAGTGAAATTAAGGAGTTGTCCATAAATAACTTCCCGATATCGCGCAG
>JAUXDV010000143.1 GCA_030620735.1 Gammaproteobacteria bacterium | reverse complement strand
TCATTTCATGATGTAGGTTGGGCAAAGCCGTATTGCACCGCATCATTTCTGGTTCCCACGGTCCTCCGTGGTAACCCATACTGATATTGGAAACATCGAAAAGATTGAGCGAAATAAATAATTGATATTAATGTATGCATTCCCACGCGGGAGCGTGGGAACGATGCCAAGCATTCTCTTTTCGTGTTTTTCGTGCCTTTCGTGGTCGAATATATTGTCATGTTGACTGTCGGATCTCAAACATAATGAAACAACGCCTCGAAAAACTGCGTGACTACCTGCTGCACGATCTCATCGAACGGGATACCGCCGTGCGCCTGGCGCTGTTGTCCGCCCTTGCCGGCGAACATCTGCTGCTGATTGGGAAGCCGGGTACTGCAAAAAGCATCCTCGCCCGGCGTCTGCACCTGGTATTCCAGGAGGGTGACTACTTCGAACGGTTGCTGACGCGCTTCACTGTTCCCGAAGAGCTGTTCGGCCCGCTCTCGATCAAAGCGCTGGAAAATGATCGCTACGAACGCCTCACACAAGGTTATCTGCCTTCAGCGAACATCGCTTTTATCGACGAAGTCTTCAAAGCCAACAGCGCCATTTTGAATGCGCTGCTGACCATCCTCAATGAACGCGAGTTCGATAATGGCGACCAGCGCATCAAGCTCCCCCTGATTGCCGTCATCGGAGCCAGCAACGAATTGCCTGACAATCCCGAGCTGGACGCCCTCTATGACCGTTTCCTGTGCCGCTACAAAGTCAGTCAGGTATCGGAGGATGCCTTTCCTCAACTGCTGACGTTGCGTGATTCCGAACAGCAACCTGTGCCTGAAAACGAGCGCCTGAGCATGCAGGATATCAGGGAAATTCAGCAGCAGGCGCAAAGTGTCACTCTGCCCGAAGATGTCATTCTGCTGCTGCAGTCGTTGCGCCTCTATCTGCAGCAGCAGAATCTCTATATCTCGGACAGGCGCTGGCGCAAGATCATCAAGCTGATGCAGGTCTCGGCCGTCACCAACGACCGCGACAGCATCTCGATCTGGGACTGCTGGCTGCTGCAGCACTGCCTGTGGGATGACCCGAAACACCGCAGGCTGATTGCCGACTGGTACCAGTCGCACATGGGCATCGGCAGCGGCTTCAACCACGAGCGGCTGGAGAAGCTGGTGCATACCTGGGAGACCACGCTGCAGAGCGAGTCCAGCAGCACCACCCGGAGCAGGAACAGTGCGGGTGAACTGCTCTATAAAGATGCTGACGGCCGCCCCACGACACTCAAAGAGAGCAGCGAAGCGGCCGCACGTAACGGCGAGCCGCTCTACCTGGCGCCGCCGGATGAAGATGACCGAAGCAACAACGGAATGGGTTACACACGCGATGAACTGCTGGAGAGTTTTTTTGATGATATCTACCAGCAGTGTCACATCAACGGTCAGTGGAAACATATCAATGCCTACACTAACAAAGCCGCCAACCTGCTTGTTCATCACCATCAAAACGCGCCCATGATGGAAGCAACCCGGCATGCTGACTCATTTATCAGCGGACGCAGCCGCGAGACGCAGACCATTCTCGATGATATCAATATCCTCAAAGGCAAACTGCAGCAGCAACAGCTCTCTCTCGAACAGACCATCGCCGAACATCTGTGGATACCAGCCGGCTTCATTGAAAAAGCGGCGCAGAGCCTGAAGCAGTCAGTCAATGCTGCAGAAGGGCTTGCCGCCAGAATGGAGCAGGTTATTACAGGCTACTCCAAGCTGCCGCGTGACAAACAATAGAATGTAGGATGCTGCTGAGCTTGCGAAGCGCATCTGTCGCGAATATTACTCGATCGATGCGCTTCGTTCCTCAGCACATCCTACGATCTTGCTCTCTTTCAGGATGATATCAAGATGCACAGTCTGCACGCTCTGGATCAAAAATTCGCCATCCTCGACGAATTGCCGGAGTCGCTCTATGCACTGGTCATCACCCACTCACATGGCGAGCTGCATCAGCGCGCAGCCGGCATACTGCAGTGGCGCGACGCCCTGCTTGCCGGGGAACTGCCATCCGAACAGAGATTGATTTGGCCTGAAGAGCAGATCTGCCGAACAATCCTGATGCGCCTGGAAGTGCTGGATATTGTTCAATATTGCCGCCAGCAGGAGGAGTTGGCCGACTCGGTGCTGGAGAGCATTCTTGAGGGGGTCAGCAGCGCAGAGGATTTTTCCCGCAAGACGGCAAGCATCGACAGCTTCGATGACAAACAGGCGCAGCGGCAGAATATCCGCGACAGGGATTCAGCATTTGAAGATCACGATGGCCTGTCGGATCATCTGGACTCTTCATCCGGGGAAACTGATGAAGCGGGCACAGATAAATCTGGTGGTGAGACTATACCCCGTCCAATCACCTCGCCACAGGCGCAAAATGAAACCAACCTGAATGTGGAGAGTCAGCATCCCGCGGGGGCAACACCCGCTGCAGAACCGCAGATTGCATCAACAAATGCCGCCGCACACAGCCTCGACACAGAACCCTCACAGCAGCTGGCGATCACAGCTGAACATTCGGCTGACTATATCGAGGAACAATGGCGGGAACTTGCCGAGAGCTGGCATGAACTCTCGGAACTCTTTGATGAATTGAGCAGCTTTCTCGGTCGCGGCTGGGATCTGACCCGGGGCCTCCTCGCTTCGGGCGGCTGGCGCGCTATCATCCGCTACCGCAAGCTCATCAAACAGCTCCCCTATCTG
Organism: Gammaproteobacteria bacterium; assembly: GCA_030620735.1. Classification (GTDB taxonomy): domain Bacteria; phylum Pseudomonadota; class Gammaproteobacteria; order Chromatiales; family Chromatiaceae; genus Sva-25. The sequence goes on along the minus strand of JAUXDV010000143.1, from coordinate 2,697 downwards.
CAGCAACTGGTCGCCATGCTGGGAAGGCTGCGCGAGACCAGCGGCAGTAATGACGAGCAATCGATCACTGAGCAGATCTTTACTCCCGTCAGACGTATTGTGAACGTTGAAGAGGAGGTAATCACACCGCACGCAGTCAACGAGACCGGAGGCATCACGCGCAGCGATGATATTGCCAGGATGCTGCCCATGGAGCTGGCGCTGCTTGGCCATCCCCGTTTGAACACGCTGTGGCATGCGAAACGCGCTGAAAAGACCCTCATGACCTATCAGCTGCAGGGCGTCCTCTCTGAACACACTCCACAGGAGAGAGAGCTCATCGAGGAGCAGCAGGAACAGAAAAAAACCGCGACGGGCCACGGCCCGATCATCGTCTGCCTGGATACCTCAGGCTCGATGCAGGGTGAAGCCGAACAAGTCGCCAAGGCTCTTGTTCTTGAAGCGCTGCGCATCGCCTTTGAAGAGGACCGCCGCTGTTACGTTTTCAGTTTCAGCGGTCCGCAGCAGGTTCTGCAGCATGAACTGGATCTGACCACAGGGGGCCTCGGCAAGCTGCTCCAATTTTTGCAGCAATCCTTTCATGGCGGCACGGATATCACTCAGCCGCTGATAGAGGCGCTGCGTAAACAGCAGCAACAGGGCTGGGAGCAAGCCGATATATTGCTGATTAGCGACGGACGCTTTCCACCGCAGCCGCAGCTTGCAGAACGGATCAAAAAGGCAAAAGCAACACAGCAACTGCGACTGCACGGCGTGCTGCTTGGAAACTGGCGGGGAAAAGCGCTTCAAGAGTTGTGTGATCCTGTACATCACTTCTCTGACTGGGGTTTGCATGTCAACTGAAGGCTAGCGAGACCATGTCTCAGACTAACGAGGCATGAAAAAATATTTTCTCTCGCAAAGACGCAAAGTACGCCAAGAAAAACCTTTGCGCTCTTTGCGCCTTAGCGAGAGACTTTTTTAAAACTTGACTCATTTGCAAGCATTTTAGTGAATCAAGGATTCTAGTGCTGTAAACGGGTCAATTGATTGTCATGCATGCGTCCGAGCAGGATAAGGGCGGCAACTGCTCCCAGCAGGGCTAATGCCATATCGCTCTGCGTATCCCACACATATCCCTGGGTGCCGAGAAAGGCATCTGCACCACCGCCCATGATCTCCGCGACAAGCCACTCCAGCAGTTCATAAAAGGCGCTGATCGCCAGGGAGACGGCGACGACGATGACATTCAACCAGCCGCGTCCATTGACAACCTCCTTGCGAATCAGAATTTCCCGCGCGGCAATGGCCGGCACAAAACCCTGCACGAAGTGACCGAGCTTGTCGAAGTTATTGCGCGTATGCCCCAGCATCTGACTGATCCAGTCAAACAGCGGCACTTCTGCATAGGTGTAGTGGGCGCCGACCATCAACAGGATGCTGTGCAGCAGAACCAGCACATAGAGCAGCGAGGTGAGGGGGAATGTGCGGCGCGTCATTGCCATGACAAGCAACGCAATCAATGCCGGCAGAGTCTCAAGAATCCAGGTTGGATAGTCATGCGGGCTGATGACGGACCAGGTGAGTACAGTGAAGAAGATGAGCAGCCATAGTTGTTGCATCAATAATACCAATCCCCCTTGATCCCCCTTTGATAAAGGGGGAAGACTATTTTGTACACGTGGTTATTGACTGCTTACATCCCTTCCTGTCGCCAGCTGATAGATTTTCAGCAGATCATCCTCCGTGACATCGATAAACGAATCGATTTCGCTCAGGGCATACACCAGGTCCGAGTGATCGATTGGCGCGTAATCCAGCGGCGGCTGTGCCGACTGCTTCGTTCTCTGCATCAGTGCTGCAGGATATCTGCGCCACTGAAACAGCGCATTGAACAGCACCGCCACCACGAGTATGGCAACAACATTGATCAGCACAGGAGTCAGCAGGTAGTGATAGCCCAGCTGCTGAATGGATTCACCTCCGATCACGGCAGCCAGGGCTGTGGCGCCACCCGGCGGATGAATACAGCGGAGATAGTACATAGCAGCTACGGAGATTCCGACAGCAGCAGCTGCGGATATACTCACTTGAGGGATCCACTGTGCGCAGGCCACGCCAATCAGTGCAGAGATCAGATGCCCGCCAAACACGTTCCACGGCTGCGCCAGAGCGCCGTGCGGAACCGCAAACAGCAGTACTGCTGTCGCTCCCATCGACGGGATAATGTAAACAAGGGAGTCTGCGCCGGTAAACCAGGTGGTGACAAGAATCGAAACAAAGATGCCAAGAAAACCACCAACGGCAGAGATCAGTTTCTCAAAATGGCTGGCATGGTCCCGGCTCACGCCAAGATAGTCGAGGGCTGTTGTGCGCATCATCGGGCAGACTCACTCATCAGGTTAGAAGATGAAGCCTAGCACATTCCCTGCAACAACGAGATTACTGCGCTCCGCCCGCAATGACGGGATTCTATGAGAGATCCTGAGCCAGTGAGTCGCGTATGTTGCGTGGAATCGGTTTGCTGCTGTGGGTGTAATTGCGGTGATCGATGCCGGCATTGATATCGGCGCCTGTGCGAACTGCCTCAGCCATCTCTGCTGAGAGTTCAAAACGCAGAAAGTGCACCGCCGATGTCTTCTCCTCGTCTGCGCGCTCGAGGTCTTCATCGGCAATGGCGTAGACCGGGTCAAAGCCCTCTACCTGCATCCACACCTG
>JAUXDV010000276.1 GCA_030620735.1 Gammaproteobacteria bacterium | reverse complement strand
AAGGTGTTGATTTTTGGCCGTGGGCCGCTGCAAGAGAGTCTTCAAGAGAAGATCAATGCGGCTGGCTGGCAGGAGAGAGTCCGTTTGCTCGGCTTTCGGGATGATATGCATAGAGTGATGCCTAACCTTGATCTACTGGTGCATCCTGCCGAAATGGAGGGTCTTGGTGTTTCATTGCTGCAGGCGGCAGCATCGGGGGCGCCGATTGTCGCCTCGGCGGTAGGGGGGATTCCTGAAATTGTGCATCATGGCGTGACCGGATTGTTAGTGACCCCGGCAGATGCAGGAGCGCTGGAATCCGCGATCGATCGAATACTTGCGCAGCCGGAAAAGGCAACAGAGATGGCTGCTGCGGCCAGGCGGCACGTGGAGGTTTCATTTTCCGTGCCGGCAATGGTTCAGGGGAATCTCGCAATCTATCAACGTCTACTGGCGAGAAAAAAGTAAAGTAAGAGTTCCTCGACTGCTGGAGCGAAGGGCATTGCAGGAAGCCTCTGTCCGTTCCCGGGTTTTATTCCAGCTTTGCAGATGCCGAGCGTTCGGATCACGCCGCTGCAGAGCGCTGTTGATCTTTTATTATGCTTGATGCAGGTATTGTGTGTTGGCCAAATAAAGTCGGCGACACCGCGCATATCTTATCTTTTTACGAGAGCGGAAAAAATCTCCTCCATGCGATTCAGCATTGTTTCCCGGGAGAATATCTCATGAGCCCGCTTCATTCCTGCCTTACCAAGAGCCAGTGCATGCTCGGGATGATCCAGAAGGTCAGAAATTGCCGCCGCAAGGGCCAGTCTATCCTGTTTGGGAATAATGATGCCTGTTTCTCCATTGATGACCGCCTCTTCTATACTTCCGACTGGCGTTGAAATGACTGGAAGCGCGCACATCATGGCCTGCAGTATTGACTGGGGAACTCCTTCATTTGCCCAGGACGGTAGCGCAAGCAGGTCCATCGTTTGCAACCAAGGGGTGACCTCCTTTTGATTGCCGACCAGGCGCACCTGATGGCTAATGCCCAGATTCTCGATAGCAAGGTCGATCTTGGACCGATAAGGACCATCGCCGACGATGAGCAGTAGAATATCAGGCCGGTCCAGCTCTTTAACGGCTTCAAGAAGATATTGGTGACCTTTCCAGCTGCGCAGTGTGGCGACAATACCGATGACGGAGATATCGGTGGGTAGATTCAGTTTTTCCCTGGCTGTAGTTTTATCACCCGGCCGATAGACTTGGGGATCAACCCCGGTTGGAACAGAAGTGATGTTTTTACCGGGAAAGTGATTATATTCGATCAGTGTGTGACGCAGTTTTTCACCGGTTGTGACAATATGCCGGGATGCTTTGGTATAGAGCCAGCGGGTAGGCATATTTCTGGGTATTAGTGTGGAGATGTGCCTGGTGCGAACAATGACAGGAGGTCTTCTGAGTGTTTTGCAGGCAATGGCAGAGAGCCAACTGTCTGTTGAGCTGTGAGTATTTAGGATATCGACTGTCGGATGACTCTTTAGCCAGTTGCGCATGGTTAACAGGCCAGAGATGCGTTTTTCCCCAATGTCGAGTGCTGTTGCACTCAATCCCATGTCGCGGGCAGCTTCAAAAATCGGGGCGTCGCCAGGACACAGCAACTCAACGGTGTGACCGCGGTCCCGCAGGCCTGTTGCCTCGCTGAGAATACGGATCTCCTGGCCGCCCCAACCAGTGGAGGCTTCGGTATGAACGATATGTAAAGGGCGGTTAATCATCTGTTTCCTGCTGCCTTGTTTAAATTTGCATATTCTCATTTCGACCGCAGGGAGAAATCCTGATGCACCCTGTTAGATTCGCAGCTTCAAGATTTCTCCCGGCGGTCGAAACGACATCTGTTCCGGCAAATGTATATTCAATGCACGGGGTTAGTGAGATATTACATTAATCGTCAAGCAGCATCTCGATATTCTCAATAACCTGTTCGACGGAAATCGAGTCCATGCAGGGAAGAATGCGTGACTTGTCGCAAATCATTTTTTTGTTCCTTTTGCAGCTGCAGACACCCAGGACTAATCGGTGATGACACATCCATGGTCTCCAGTTGCGCTCATTATTGGCCCCGAAAAGAGCGACTGTAGGGGTCTGCATGGCAGCGGAAATATGCATAACAGCAGTGTCTACGCCGACAAAGAGATGCGCGTTCTGTAACAGGGCTGCAATCCGGGGCAGGGCGAGCCGGCCTCCTGTGGAAGCGACGCTATTGCATGCCTGCTTGATGCCATCGGCATATTCAATCTCTTTCGCATCCGGACCAACTGAAAGAATGATCTGAAGTCCTCTCTCATTTTGCAGCCATGCGGCAAGTTGACTCCAGCGGAGTTGATCCCACTGCTTATATCTCCAGCGACTGGTTGGATGAAACACGGCATAGGGCTTGTCCAGCTGTATATCAGGCAAGGCAGCCTCTGTTGCGGAGGTATCTGCAGGCGGCAGCATCACAAGCGGCCCGGGCTCTGCCTGGCTGCCAAAAATATCAGCTACCGTTCGAAAGTCCTTTTCAACCTGGTGGCTCTCTCTCCAGGGGAAAGAGGAGAAGGCATTGAACAGCTTGCGTTTGATGCCAAGCATGGTGTTCCACTCATTGATTCCCCGGATCCGCGCCCGGGATAAAAGCACTAGCTGCTTGGCCCGATCCGAATTGGAGAGGTCGAACGCATAGTCGTATCTGGGGCCTATCAATATCCGCAATGCAGTTTTTATATTCTCTGTCGTGTCGCGCCATGATCTCTTTTCAGTTTCAGGGCGTGCTACCAGGAATATATTTGATACGTCCGGGTTGCCTGCCAGTACCGATTCACAGCCGCTCCTTATCACGACATCGATGATCGCGTCAGGATACTCTTTCCTGAGCCATCGAATCGTGGGAGTCATCAGCAGGGTATCGCCGATATGCTTCAATTTTATAATCAGAATACGCATATGGGAGTGGGTAGAAGGGTGGTTATAGACCGCTCATTTCG
>JAUXDV010000174.1 GCA_030620735.1 Gammaproteobacteria bacterium | reverse complement strand
CGCAAAGGTTTTTCTTGGCGAGCTTAGGCGTCTTCGCCTGCATGGATGCAGGTGAGGGGCGTGAGCAAGACGCGGAAGCTTTGCGAGAGTCATTATTGAAATCTGATTCATTTGTAAAGATGTTGATTTCACACTGCTAATAATAATTATGAAACTCATTCTGCCATTATTGATCTCTTTCATCTCCGTTTCAGCACAGGCTGCAACCACGCATGATGTCGAGATCTTCAAATTCAAATTCCTGCCCGCCGAGATCTCCATCGAGGCAGGAGACACCATCCGCTGGACCAACAAGGAGAAACGCCAGTACCACAGCGTCTGGTTCGAACAGCTTGAAGAGAAAGAGCCGGACTATCTCTTTCCCGGCGACGTCTATGAAAGAACCTTTGAAGAGGCAGGCAACCTCCCCTACCGCTGTGGACCGCATCCCAAAATGACCGGGATGGTGCATGTCACTAAGGCAGGTGAAGACAAAGCAAAATCTGACAGTACAAAAGAGAGTGCTCCTGCGGATGAAATCTCCGGGTCACGCCGCACAGAGATTCTCTATATCCTCAAGCACGACTGCGGCTCCTGCCACGGCATGACACTACAGGGTGGCCTTGGCCCCTCACTCAAGCCTGACGCACTCGATAAACTCACGCAGGAGCAAGTGGCTATCACCATCAACCATGGCCGCCCCGGCACACCCATGCCGCCGTGGAAACCATTTTTCAGTGAACAGGAAGCCAATTGGCTGGCACAGCAACTGAAGCAGGGAACAACAGGAACAGAGGGGCCCCAAAAATGATAAGGTTGATTGCTCTAGCGTTACTATTTCTCACAGTGACAACACTGCATGCACAAGAGAGCTGTGAACTGCGCGGCACAGGCGATCTCGGCATAATTGTCGAACGTGCAAGCGGCAGCGTTCAGGTCGTCGACACCAGCGCCCGCAAAACCCTCTTCAAAATCGAGGATCTGGGCGATCTCTCCCACGCATCCGCAGTTTACTCACGCGATGCGCGCTATGCCTATATCTTCGGTCGCGACGGCGGCCTGAGCAAAATCGACATCCTCTGCGGCAAGCTGGTAAAGCGCATCATGCAGGGCGGCAACAGCATCGGCGGCGCCATCTCCCAGGATGGCAGCCTGATTGCCGTTTCAAACTATGAACCGGGCGGAGTCAAGATATTCTCCTCGGACGACCTCAGCCTGGTGGCGGACATCCCTGCGACAAAAGTCAGCGGCGGGAAAAACTCCAAGACCGTCGGCCTGGTCGACGTTCCCGGACAACGTTTCGTATTCAGCCTCTATGACAGCGGGGAGATCTGGATCGTTGAGATGCGCGACCCAAAAAAACCCAGCATAAAGCGCTTCGAAAAGATCGGAATTCAACCCTATGACGGCCTGGTGACGCCGGATGGACGCCACTATATCGCCGGCCTGTTCGGTGAAGACGGCATGGCATTGCTGGATCTGTGGCATCCTGAAAAAGGCGTGCAACGCATCATGGACCACTACGGGCGCGGCGAACAAAAAATGCCTGTCTACAAGATGCCCCACCTCGAAGGCTGGGCGATGGCTGGAGACCGCGCTTTTCTTCCCGCTGTAGGCCATCATGAAGTGCTGGTCGTGGGAAGCAATGACTGGAAACAGCAGGCGCACATCGAGGTTCACGGACAACCTGTATTTGTCATGGCAAGGCCGGATGGACGCCAGATCTGGGTCAATTTCGCCTTCCCCGACAATGACACCATCCAGGTCATCGACACTGAGACCCTGAAAATCATCAAAACCCTGAAACCCGGTAAAGGCGTGTTGCACATGGAATTTACCCCGCGTGGCGAGGCTGTGTGGATGTCAGTGCGTGACGAGGATCAAATACAGATCTTCGACACCGAAACCCTGGAGTTGCTGTCGACCCTGCCGGCGGCAAAACCCAGCGGCATCTTTTTTACCTCACGCGCACATAAAACGGGGCTGTGACGACCATGAATCCTCTGGAACAGGCACTGCTCAATGATTATCAGCGGGACTTCCCACTGCAAAGCAAGCCGTTTGCTCAGATTGCCAGGGCGCTCAACACAGATACAGGCAGCATTCTGCAGCTGTTGGAGAAACTGAAAAAAACAGGATTGATTACCAGGGTTGGTCCCGTATTTCGCCCCAATACCATCGGCGTCAGCACCCTGGCCGCGATGATGATTCCTGAAAACAAGCTGGAAGCGGTAGCAAAACTCGTCAACAACTACCCTGAAGTCAATCATAACTACGAAAGAGAGCATGCCTATAATCTCTGGTTCGTCGTTACCGCTTCAGACCAGCTGCATCTCGAAAATACCCTGCTGAGTATTGAAAAACTGACCGGCATTGCTATCATGCGCTTGCCGCTGGTCAAAGAACACCATATCGATCTGGGTTTCAAAATGTCCCTGCATGGGAAAGAGACCTCACCTGTCGTCAAAAAACATCCCTCCTCCACACCTACTGTCAAACATAGCACCCAGCCTGATGATGCCATACAACGGCAGCTGATCGTCGAGATCCAGTCAGGGCTGCCGCTGGTAGAGCGCCCTTATGCTGAAATTGCGCGAAAACTGGGGATCGATGAGCAGGAGGTCATGAGGCGTATCGAGATCATGCTCACCACAGGCGCCATACGACGCATGGGAGTTGTGGTGCGGCACCATGAACTGGGCTATCGCGCCAACGCCATGCTGGTATGGGATATCGCAGATGATCAGGTCGATGAAATGGGAAAGCTGTTGAGTGCGGTGGATTGCATCACCCTCTGCTACCAGCGCCCACGCCACCTGCCGCACTGGCCTTATAACCTCTTCACCATGATTCACGGCAAAGAGCGGCACAGCGTGGAACAACGCATCGAAGAGATCGTGCAAAAATACAGCCTCAGCGACACACCCAGGGCAACTCTGTTCTCGCTGCGGCGATTCAAGCAGCGTGGCGCATGCTATAGTTATGCACAACCGGAAACCCACTTTCAAATAGCCAGCAATGGATGAATCACTGGACGCGATCAACCGCAACATCATCAACAGATTGCAATACGGCTTTCCGATCAGTGACCACCCCTTTCGAGAAGCAGCAGAATCGCTGAATATCACCGAAGCCGAGTTGCTGGAACGCATCAGGGTGATGCGGGAGAGTGGCATACTGACCCGTTTCGGCCCCCTCTTCAATGCAGAAGAAATGGGCGGTGCATTCTCACTCTGCGCCATGAAGATCCCGGCAGCAGAATTCGACACTGTTGCAGAAAAGATCAATGCCCTGCCTCAGGTTGCCCATAATTACCAACGCGACCATGCGATGAATATGTGGTTCGTGCTTGCCACAGAGAGCTTCGAAGAGAAGTTGGAAACCATAGCTGAGATAGAGCAGCAGACAGGCCACAGGGTTTACGACATGCCCAAAGAGAAGGAGTATTTCGTCGGCCTCTATTTGAAGGTGTAGAAACCAGTCATTGCGAGCGTAGGGTGTCAATAAGCGCAGCGCATTGCACCGCAATCCCGGCATTCATCATCTAGTAATCCTTGAATGGCCTACATCTTTACATATGATTCAAATTTTAATAATAACTCTCGCAAAGGCGCAAAGCTCGCCAAGAAAAACCTTTGCGGTCTTGATAGTCTTCGCCTGCATGGACGCAGGTGAGGGGCGTGAGCAGGACGCGGAAGCTTGGCGAGAGGAAATGATTTTTTTGATGCATCGTCAGTCTGAGACTTGGTCTCGCTAGTTGATAGTGACACAAACATATGAACATCGCTGACCTCGATCACCAGATTGTCGTTGCCACACAGGCCGGCCTGCCGCTTGACCCGCAGCCCTACCACCGTATTGCTGAGCAGCTGGGGATAAAGGCTTCGCTGGTCCAGGAGCGCATGCGCAAAATGCTGGAAGATGGGCGCATCCGCCGCATTGCCGCTGTTCCCAACCACTACAAGCTGGGTTATGTCGCCAACGGCATGTCCGTGTGGAATGTCCCGGATGAACGCATAGACGAACTCGGGGAGCAGCTAGGTGCATTGGAGTATGTCAGCCACTGCTATCGACGTCCCCGCTACCTGCCTGAATGGCCGTATAATCTGTTCGCCATGGTGCATGGAACCAACCGCAATGAGGTCATGGAAAAGGTTCGCCGGATTGCGTTATTATTAAACGATGCAGATCGAGGCCACGAAGTCCTGTTCAGCACGAAAATTCTCAAGAAAACGGGCATGCGCTTCAAAAGTTCGACATGAGGTAAACCACAGATGTTCCGCATCAGCCAGTACATGCAACAAATCGCGCATCCCACATCGCTGGGACCAAAACGCAACCCTCCCGGCCCGGTCGTCATCTGGAACCTGATTCGTCGCTGCAATCTCACCTGCAAGCACTGTTACTCAATTTCGGCGGACAAAGATTTTCCCAATGAACTCTCTACCGAAACCATTTTTAACACAATGGATGACCTGCGCGAATTTGGTGTGCCGGTGCTGATACTCTCCGGTGGCGAACCCCTGCTGCATCCTGATATTTTCAAAATTTCCGCCTACGCAAAAGAGCTGGGATTTTATGTCGGCCTGTCGACCAACGGCACGCTGATCGATGAGAGCAACATCCACAAAATTGCCGCCGCAAAATATAACTATGTCGGCATCAGCATCGACGG
>JAUXDV010000232.1 GCA_030620735.1 Gammaproteobacteria bacterium | reverse complement strand
CCGATGAGCACATGGGAGAGGCTGTCAATACGCTTCTGTAGAGGCGTTCTTGGCTCTTCGGCAGTCGCCATCATGTCGGCAATCAGACCCACCTCGGTCTGCATGCCCGTGGCAACGACGACGCCGATGCCGTTGCCTGCGGTGACCATGGTGCTCATGAAGCCCAGGTTTACCCGGTCACCCAGGGGAACAGCTTCCGCATCAATCGCTTCGATCCCCTTGTCTACAGGTTCGGCCTCACCGGTCAGCGCTGCTTCGTCGAGTTGCAGCCGGTGCGATTCGACAATGCGGATGTCGGCGGCAACGATATCGCCTGTATTGAGGCGCAGCACGTCGCCCGGGACAAGATCACGCGCCGGCGTGCTGATCCATTCACCGTTGCGTCGCACGAACGCATTGGGGGCGGCCATCTCTTTCAACGCATCCATCGATTTTTGTGCGTTGTGCTCCTGCGCAAAGCTGATCAATGCATTGATGACCACGATCGCAGCGATAGCGATCGCGTCGACAGCGTGACCGGCGTAAAAAGAGATCGCGGCCCCCACCAGCAGAATGATGAGCAGGGGGTTTTTGAATTGCTCCAGAAGCAGCAGCAGTGATGATTGCTTTTCACCCTCCGCAAGCTGGTTGGGGCCCAGTTCGACAAGACGTTGCGCTGCAATGTCCGCAGCAAGGCCGTCTTCAATCGTTGTTCCCAGAGTGTTGACTATCTCTCCGGTCGTTTTTCTGTACCAGTTGTTATGCATAATCTTTCCTGAAAAGTTGTTCTACAATTCGATTTGTTCTATCTCGATGGGTACTATCTGCAGCTCCACCGATCCCGGAGCAAATTTTTTCCCGCGGAATTTTTCTTTGAGTTCTGCAGTCGATGGCAGAGCGCCCTTGCCTGCAATGACCACGGTAACGCCACTCTCTTCAACCCTTACCGTATGTAACGTGTATTGCGACTCTCTCAGCCAGGCATCCATAACCTGTACGGTTCGTGACTGGGTCCAGGAATCCCGTGCAACCCTTACACTGGTTACAGTTAGCGGGATCGTCACGAGTAAAACGCCGAGTCCGATAACATAAAAAGCTTTGCGGCGGGCGCTCCCCGTCAATGTTTTCGTGGCGGCCCTGCCCAGACCCAGGAAAGCAAGAACTCCACCACCCGCCAATAAAATGGCCAGGAAGTTGGTCATAAAAAGGAGCATTGCCCCTCCGGCGGCGCTCCAATGATTTTCCGACAGGCTGATGCCCGCCACACACAGCGGCGGCACCAACGAGATGGCGATGGCGACTCCCGGCAGCGAGTCGGAGATATCATCACGACTAAAGGCAAAAGCGCCTGCGGCGCCCGATGCCAGGGCGATGGCGAGATCGGTCGTGCGTGGTGAAATGCGCCCGATAATCTGGCTGTTGTGATCAAACGAGATCACAACCCCGTACGAAATGCCTATCAGCCACGAAATTCCGACAACCAGGGCGACGCCAGCGACGACCAGGAACAACGAGGTGAGGCTTCGTTTCATCGAGCCCATGACAAGGGCTGCAGCAGTCGCCATGATCGGAGTCATCAGGGGAGCGACGATCATAGCGCCTATGACCGTGGCGGGAGAGTCGTTGAGTACGCCGTAAACGGCTATGATGCTGGAAAGGAAGACCAGCACGAAGTACTTGACCAGAAAAGGCCGCTGTCTCGTCCCTTCAAAAAACAACTTGTTCTCGAATCCTGACAAGTCTTCCGCACGGAATTTATTGTCACGAAAAATAGCTGATAAGGCATCCATGATTTGACTGCTCCTAGAATCCTTGATTCACTAAAATGCTTGCAAATGAGTCAAGTTTTAAAAGAATCTCTCGCTAAGAGCGCAAAGAACGCAAAGGTTTTTCTTAGCGGTCTTTGCGTCTTGGCGAGAGGAAATGTTTTTTCATGCCTCGTCAGTCTGAGACCTGATCTCGCTAGTTATGTTTCGACCAGTTTGCGTTTGCGCAGCCCCGTTGTCATCACCAATCCTATCAGGGAAATGAACACCAGAAAAGAGATGCCTGTTTGAAAAGCCTGGATTCGGGCATGCGAGTAGATCGACTGGATCTCTGATTTCATCACCTTGTCGGGATGATCGACTGCTTTCAATACGCTCTCCAACTGAGAGTTCGACATCAGGTAGACGCTCGACTCTGTGGCCGTGATCAAGGCGGCTTTATGCTCTTCCGCTATGCTGGAGCTGGCATTGATGCCTTCCTGAATTCCGGCGCTAAGCCCGCCCAGCATCATCGCCCCCACCAAAGCCACTCCTACTGCATTTCCCAGTTGCTCGAAGGTTCCATTCAATCCTGATGCCTCGGCCGTATTCTCTGCCGAAACGGATGAGAGAATCAGGTTCAGTATTTGAGATGCAATCAATCCCACACCCATGCCGAATAGTATCCCGGTCGCGAGATCTGACGGCGCCGCATCGGGTTCGATCGTTCCGCCTATGACCACCAGGCCCGTGATAACCAGTACGAAGCCAACCTGGATGATGCGTTTGGCGGTAAATCGGGCGGACAACCTGGCGCCAAAGACGGCGAACACCAACAATGCTATCGAGAATGGGATCAACGCCCGCCCGGTCTGTATTGCCGTATATTCGAAAGTCAGCTGGAACAGCAATGGCATGGTAAACAGAAAAGCTGCGGTCGCGCCCATTTGTACGAATCGCACGGCAAAGCCGGAGACGATGCCAGGCGTTTTGAAAAGGGATGGCTTGAACAGGCCGCCGCCTCTCTCTTCGAGTTGCCGTTCCCAGCTGAAAAGCAGCACAATGAGCAGAATGCCCGCTCCGATCAGGATAGGAACGATGGAGAGACCAAGAGGGGCGATTTCCAGGGTGCCGAGCATGAATGGTTGTTTGGCCCGCCAGAAGCCGTAATTTTGTCCCAGTAATATTCCCAGCACCATTGCGGACCAGCCGAAGATGGAGAGCAGCGCGCCGACTATATCGAATCCGTGCCGCTCGGCCGATCTCTTGTCCGCTGTGATATACCTGCTGAAAACGAGCACCACAACGACGATCAACACCTCCATGCGAAAGGCCCACCGCCAGCTGTAGTAAGTGGTCAGAAAGCCACCCACGATCGGTCCCACGGCAGCGCCTACGGCAGCTACCGCACTGATGATGCCGTAAGCAAAAGCGCGGTCCGCAGCATCATATTTTGCTCGCAACAAGGTCTGGATATTGGGCATCATCAGTGCGGAACCGAGCCCCTCTATAATTGACCAGCCGACGATCAGCATGGCCAGGGAGTGACTGATAGAGGCGATGAACGTGCCGATGCCGAAAATCACCACTCCGATGATGAAGGTGCGTCTCTTGCCAAGGATATCGGCCAATTTCCCACCGATCAGCATGAATGACGCCATCACCAGAGCGTAGAGAGCAATGGCTGCCTGAATGCCGCCGACCGTTGTGTCGAGGTCCTCGATCAGCGCTGAAATCGAGACGTTCATGATCGTCGTATCGATGACGATGATGAACATCGACATGGACAAGGTGACGAGCACCATCCATTTATTCATGGGGTC
>JAUXDV010000013.1 GCA_030620735.1 Gammaproteobacteria bacterium | reverse complement strand
GGCTAAATCTCCTGGATTATTGAAAGAAGGACAAAGTGTGCGTCCTTGGTGATAGAGACATGGCAAACGAGAATTACTTACAAAAAAATATTTTGTTCATGCAACTTAGCCACTAAAATAGCCTCCTCCCGTTAACGCCTCTATCGCGGATTCATCAACAAAAAAGGTATGCATGCAAGTGTCAACGATCAAACAGGAAGTAGCAGATTTACCGCAGCCAGTCTCGTTTTTGGAGGCCGTCATCTATTGGCTCAAGCTGGGGTTTATCAGCTTTGGCGGGCCCGCAGGCCAGATCAGCATGATGCATCAGGAGTTGGTGGAGAAACGCAGATGGATCTCCGAGCATCGCTTTTTACATGCGCTGAATTACACCATGGTGCTGCCGGGGCCCGAGGCGCAGCAGTTGGCGACCTATATCGGCTGGCTGATGCACGGTGTGTGGGGCGGCATTGCCGCCGGGGTGCTGTTTGTCCTGCCGTCACTCTTTATCCTCAGTGCTCTGACATGGGTTTACCTGGTTTATGGCGATGTCCCGGTCGTCGAGGGCATCTTGTACGGCATCAAACCGGCGGTCACGGCAATCGTTGTGTTTGCGGCCTATCGTATCGGCTCCAGGGCTTTGCCGAACAATCTGCTGCGCGCCATGGCGGTGCTGGCGTTCATCGCTATATTCGCCCTCGATATCCCTTTTCCCTATATCGTGCTGATGGCCGGCATCATCGGTTATTTGGGTTCACGTTTCGCACCCGATAAATTCAGGGCGGGCGGGCATCACGGGGCGTCAAAAGAGAGTTTTGGCCCCGCCCTCATTGACGATGATACCCCTGTCCCGGAGCATGCCCGGTTCAAATGGAGCCGCTTTATCGTCTACCTTGTTGTCGGGTTGTTTATCGGTGGGGCGGTGATGCTCATGCTGTTGATGAGCTATGGCTGGGAAGGTACGCTGACGCAGATGGGTTGGTTCTTTACCAAGGCGGCACTGGTCACCTTTGGCGGCGCCTATGCGGTGTTGCCCTATGTCTATCAAGGCGGTGTCGAGCAGTATGGTTGGTTGACCGGAACCCAGATGATCGATGGTCTTGCGCTGGGTGAGACAACCCCGGGTCCGCTGATCATGGTGGTTGCATTCGTTGGCTTCGTCGGCGGCTGGACGAAAGAGATATTCGGACCGGAAATGCTTCCCCTGGCGGGCATTGCCGGTGCCAGTATTGCGACGCTGTTTACGTTTTTACCCTCATTTCTTTTCATCCTGCTTGGCGGGCCTGCAGTGGAAGCGACCAGAGGTGACATTAAGTTTACTGCGCCGCTAACAGGCATCACCGCCGCTGTGGTGGGTGTCATTCTCAATCTGGCGGTCTTTTTTGCCTACCATGTGTTGTGGCCTGAGGGTTTCGATGGAGTGTTTGAATGGTTTTCTCTATTGATAGGCGCAGCTGCATTCATTGCACTGTTCAGGTACAAGGCAGGTATAGTCACAGTGATTGGCGCTTGTGCCGCCATCGGTCTGGGTTATTCACTGTTGCTTTAGGAGAATATAATTGAAAGAGACGCTAAAACCCGGAATCAGGTATGAGCAGAAGTTCGTGGTGCCGCTGTCCAGGACTGTTCCCGCCCTCTACCCGGAGTCGCCCGAGTTCCTGGTAATGCCTGAGGTTTTTGCGACAGGCTATCTGGTCGGATTACTGGAGTGGAGTTGTATCAAGGCGATCAATCCCCACATTGACTGGCCTATTGAACAAACAGTTGGAACCCGCATCGATATCAGTCACGAAGCGGCAACGCCGCCGGGTCTTGAGGTCACGGCATCGGTTGAACTGGTCAAGGTTGAGGGCAGAAAACTTGTTTTTTCGGTAGAAGCCCATGACGGGGTGGATTTAATCTCCAGGGGAGAGCATGATCGGTTCATCATCATTAAAGAGAGTTTTGACGCTAAAATGGTTGAGAAAACGAATAAATATCTGGATGCTCAATTATCCATAAGTTCGCACTGAACCATTCACCAGGTTATTGCGAGGAACGAAGCAATCTTGATGTATTTGAAGAGATGCCTGGAGATTGCGGCAATCAGATGAGATTGCTTCGCTGCGCTCGCAATGACGCAGTTAGAGTAGTTTTACAATTTGTTCAGCGGAGGGAGTTGTTCCTGTTGCTTGTGCTGATCCTGGTTTTTGGCTTCGCGCCAGTTGAGGATGCTCTCTGCGAGTTGTGCGCCTGACCACTCGCCGGGGTCGATGCTGTAGAGCGTCAGGTTGAGTGTTTGTACTTCGGTTGCCAGGGCGCCATCCAGTTGCTGTGCCAGGCTGGAGAGCGAGTGGATCTGTGCTTCGGGGAAAACCGACTCTCCCCATTTCAGCAGGGCGTTGCGGGTTGCCTGCGGGTCATTGCTGCGCGCCGCCTGCACCACTTTTCTGCGCCGCTGTTTTCCAAACTGCGTTGCTGCTTCGATGCTGTCGAGCAGCGGTTTGCGGCCATTGCCATCAACCGGCTTGCGGGGGCCGGGTTTGCGCAGTTTGAAATACCACAACAGTACGGCTATGCTCAGGATCCACAGCAGCGCGAAGATCAGGGCTGCTATTTTCCACCATTGAGCCGTTTGCGGCGCAGCAGCGGATTCCATTTGAGGCGAAGAGACGGGCTGCTCGGCCTGCGGCGTACTGTTCTGTGGCTGAGAGGCAGCAGCGCTGACATCTGCCCCACTAGCCTTGATGTCGATAGCATCCAGGCGCGCGATCTCCATTTTGTCGGTGTTGATGTTCCACCAGGGAATCTCTATGGCGGGTATGCTGTAGCTGCCGGCTTTGGTCGGCACCACTGCAATTTTTTGCTGCAGCACTCCCCTGATGCCGCTTTTGGTGGCATCGTCTCTGCGCTCCGGCTGGTCGTCGTAGGATTTGAGACCGGCGGGGAATCTGATCTCGAGCGCAGGCAGTTGCTCGGCGCTGAGCCCGTCTGCTGCGACAGTGATGGTGAGGGTGGCTGGTTCTCCGGTTTTCAGTTCGTCATGAGGTATCGACCACTGACCCAGTACCTCCATCTTGCTGGCAGGCAGCCACAGTTTTCCGTTGAAAGCAGTTGGCCGGGGTTTGATTTCCACGCTGAGCGGGTCTGAGAAGAGATGTTTGACCGGGCCGCGCATGCTGTTGAACATATTGAAAAACGGATCATACTGCTGCTGTGGACGCTGCTGCTGTTGCTGAACCAGTTGACCTTCAAAATGGACCGGCTCAAAATCGATTACGCCGCTCGACAGAGGCGTTACAGCATAACGTCTTTCGATCACCTGCCAATTTGATCCTTTGCGCTGTGTCGTGTACTGGGTGTCCTTTCCAATCTGCTGGATGTTTGCATTTGCTCCCTTCAGTTGTGGCGCGCTGAGCGTTGAGTCGCGGCTGATATTGGTATTCAGCAACAACCGCATCGTATAGATGATCTGCTGCTGGACATAGGCGCTTTCGGGCGAAGCTTCGACTTCGATGGCAATATGATCGCTGCCACTGCCCCGCTGCGGACGGAATTTGGCTGCCTCAACAGCAGTAATCTCGATTGCGCTGGAGGCATCGGCGCCAAACTGCACCGGGGGAATCTTCAGTTTGCCGGCGCGCAGCGGGCGC
Organism: Gammaproteobacteria bacterium; assembly: GCA_030620735.1. Lineage (GTDB taxonomy): Bacteria > Pseudomonadota > Gammaproteobacteria > Chromatiales > Chromatiaceae > Sva-25. The sequence continues at coordinate 12,827 of JAUXDV010000013.1, read as the reverse complement.
AGCACCAGCTTCCATTTGATCGATGAAGTGACCTTGCCGTTGATCCAGCTGGTACTGCTGCTCTGCCCCTGGTTGAGCAGGTCGAAATTGTCATGCAGCGGTGTGAAGTCCGGTGGTGAGTCGGGACTTTGATCGAGTTCATAGGTGAGGGTGAATGTCTCGTTCAGCCCCACCGGATCATGGTCGACTGCCACTTTGATCTCAGCCGCCTGCAGCGGCAATGAGATAGACAGCAGCATGAAGAGTGCTGTGACTGGATAGAAAGCTGTTCTACATAGATTGATTACCACGACTGCTCCTGTGGAACGCTTCTGCGTTTGCGATATTGATATTCGAATTTGCGGCGCCACAATCCGGCGGGGTCATCCGGTATCTGGCGTAGCCACTGTTCACTTGCCTGCTCCTGCTCGTCCATCGGCTTGCGGCTGCCTTGCCGGCCTTGTTGCTGCTCGCTCTCCTGTTGCTCCATCTCCCTCTCTTTCGCCTGTTGTTCCGCAGCCTGCTGTTGCTGTTCGTTTTTCTCGGCTTCATCCTGCTGTTCCTGCTGCTGAGCCTGTTCTTTTTGTGATTGCTCCTGTTCGGCCTGTTGCTCCATCTCCTGCTGCGAATCAGATTGCTGCTCTTCCTTGTTCTCTTCGGACTGCTGCTGTGATTCCGATTGTTGCTCCTGATCCTCCTTGTTTTGATCAGATTGCTGCTGTGAATCCGACTCCGACTCCTGCTCCTGATCCTCCTTGCTCTCATCAGACTGCTGTTGCGATTCCGATTCCTGTTCCTGGTCGTCCTTCTCCTGCTGTTGCTGCTGTTCGTCCTGCTCCTGACTCTCTTTGTTATCCTGTTGTTGCGACTGCTGTTGATCCTGGTCGTCCTGGCGACTGTCAGGATCCTGCTGCTCCTGTTGTTTCTGCTGTTGTTGCTGTTTCTCCAGCTCCTTTTTTACCAGTTCGCGGTTGTAGATGGCGTTTTCATGTATTTTGTCCTCTTTTATCGCCTGATCGTATGCATCGATCGCCTCTTTGTACTTTTTGAGCCTGGCCAGCGCATTGCCGCGATTGTAGTTCGCGCTGACGCTCTTGATTTGCTGCAGATCCTCGACGCTCTGCTGATATTTTTTTGCCATGTAGTTGGCGACACCCCTGCTGGCGGGGTCGCTGAATTTCTCAGCGGCATCCTCTGGCTTGCCTGAGTGGAGTGCACGCTGCGCCTGCTGATCGCTGCGCAGCCACATATCCTGCCACAGCCGGGGCCATTCGACGGCATGGGAGGGCGTTGGCTGCAGAATCACAAATGCCAGCATCAGCGCCCAGCCGCGGCGGAAAGTCATAGCAGCCAGCGGCAACAGCAGCAACAGCAGCCAGATGCCTTCGTTGCGCCACAATTGAGCCTGGAGAGGGTCTTCGGAGTCGCTGACAGCCATGCTCTGATGGCGTGTGAAGCGCGACAGCATCTGCTGCAGGTCACTGTCATCCAGTGTCGCCTCGATGGCGATGCCGTTGCCTGCATCAGCGACCTGGCGCAGTTGCTTCATCTGCAGCTTTGCGACGATCATGCTTCCCTGCCGGTCCTTGAGAAAACCTCCCCCCGGCAGAGGTATGGGAGCGCCATTTTCCGTGCCTATTCCGATGATGGAGAGATCGAAGCCCTTGGCGGCGAGCCCTCTGGCGATGTTTGCCGCCCGCGCCGGTTTGGGGATTCCATCGCTCAACAGCAGGATGTCGCCACTGCTGAAGCCGGCCTGTTCAAATAGTTTTTCGGCTGATTTCAGAGCCAGGTCGGCGCGGCTTCCAGGCACCGGCATGATTGCAGGCGACAGGGCTTTGACCTGCGCCAGTATGGTGTCATTGTCCTGTGTCAGCGGGGTGACGGCAAAGGCGTCTCCGGCAAAAACGATCAGTGCGGTCTGACCCTCGCGACGCGCCTCGAGCAGGTCGGAGAGTTCGAATCTTGCGCGCGTGAGACGATTGGGTTTCTGGTCCTGTGCATACATCGATGAGGAGAGATCGAGCAGGATGACCAGCGGAGACTGCAGCTTGTGCACAGGTTGGGGCTGCTTTTTCCATGCCGGGCCGGCAAGTGCTGTGATGGCGATGACGCCTGCAAGGGCGATCAGCCACCATGTGCGATCTTTTTGAGCGGCCTCTCCGCGGATGATGACGTAGGGCTGCAGGCGTGGATCGACCACCCTGTTCCACTCACCTCCAGGGGCGCCACGGTAACGCCGCAATTGCCACAGCAGCAGCGCCAACGGCGGCAGCAGGAGCAGCCACCAGGGATAGAGGAAGTGAAAATTTTGCATAAAATCCTGCATCACCGGCTTTTTCTCAACCACAGTGTGATGGCGCTTATCAACATAAACAGCAGCAGTGGCCACTGAAACAGATCACGCCGGGGGCGGTAGCTCTCCAGCTCTTTCTCCACGGGCTCGAGGCGATCGAGTTCTTCATAGATGCGGGCAAATTCCCGGGTATTATGCGCACGGAAATATTGACCGCCGGTCTCTTTGGCAATGGTTTTCAGCGTCTTTTCATCGAGATCAGATCTGCCTGCAGCGCGCATGCCGAATAGTCCACGTCTCGCACGGGGGATCGCGCCAATGCCGACTGTATAGATTTTCAACCCCTCCTGCGCAGCCATTTTTGCCGCCTCGAGCGGGCCAACGCGTCCGGCTGTATTGGTTCCGTCGGTCATGAGGATCAATACCTGCTGGCGATCCTCCTGTTTGCGCAGTTGCTTGATGGCGAGTCCGATAGCATCTCCTATCGCGGTAGATCGACCGGCTAAACGCGTAGCGGATTCATTCAGCAGGCGGTGGACTGTGTGACGGTCAAAGGTCAGTGGCGTCTGCAAATAGGCCTGGTCACCGAACAGGATCAGGCCGATGCGGTCGCCCTCACGTTTTTTGATGAATTCTCCGGCAACGGCCTTGGTTGCGGTGAGGCGATCGACTCTGCGACCGCGCAATTGAAAATCTTTCTCCTCCATACTCCCCGAGAGATCGATGGCCAGCATCAGGTCACGCCCCGAGCGGCTGACTTCAACAGGGTCTCCAACCCAGGCCGGGCGGGCAGTCGCAGTGACCAGCGCCAGCCAGCCCAACAGCAGCAGTATCAGCGGCAGTTTGCTGCTGTTGATACTGATCTCATCTGCGGAGACTGCTGAGAAGTCATCCAGGTAGGGGATGCGCAGCGCACTGCCATGCCTGGCTGCGAGGGGAGGTGCTAAATACCATATCAGCAGCGGCAGAGGCAGCAGCAGAAACATCCACGGCCAGGCGAACTCAAACATCCTGTTTTACCTGCCCATCTGCTGGAGGAGCCTGCTGATACTGCAGCCAATCAGCGGCTATGCTGAAAAGTTCACTGTTGCTGCTCTCTGAGCGGTTCCGGTAGGGGGCGTCTTCGAGCAGCACGCCGGCTCCCCTTGAGAAGTCATCCCGGGGCCAGGCGGAGTCGAGCAGTTCCAGCCATGCATTGCCGGTCAAACTGGCGCTCTCTTCCCGGCCAAAACGCAGGATCGCCATTCTGCGCAGCAGTGATGAAATTTGCTGCAGCTGCAGCAGATGGTCGTCTGTTGTGCGTTGAATCCGTTTGAGCTGCTTTTGTGCTTCGGCCCAGTAGTTGACAGAGCGGGGGCGCATCAGCCACCACCTGAGGGTCAGCGTGAGTATGAGCATCACAATCAGCACTATCCACCAACCCGGCGCAGGCGGCCACCAACCGAGTGGGTCGGGCATGTCCGGACCGCGCAGGGGGAGTTCGTCATTCATCGGTTGCGTTCTGCCAGGTGCTGCTGCAGGGTCAGGAAGATGTCATCCTGTGTTGACAGATGAATCAGCGAGAAGTGGTGTTGATGAGCGAGTTGCTGCAGTTGCTCCACCCTGGAGGCTGACTGCTGTTGATAGTTGATACGCGCTTTTTTCCGCGAGAAGTCGAGCTGCAGAAAACGTCTGCCGTCGGTTACTCGCCATTGACCGGCCGCGGGAAACTGCTGCTCCATGGGATCGCTGATCATTAACAGATAAAGATCGCTGCGCCGCGCCAGTACGGCAAGTTGTTTGCGCACAACTGCATCGATGCCGTGAAAATCACTCAACAGGAAAATCCGTGAGCCGGGAGTGATGACACGGCGAAGGTTGCTCAGTGCTTCTGATAACTGCTGTGTTTGAGCTTGCGGTGTTAGCGCCGGGGGATGGCGCAGCGTAGCTTCACTGATCATCTTCAACAGGTGCAGCAGCCGCGAACGGTTTCTCAGCGGCCGCACTTCGTGAATGTTTTCGCCATCAAAAATCAGTCCGCCGACACGGTCGCCAGCCTTCCATGCGTTCCATGCCAGCAGTGCGGCCGCTTGTGCAGCGATGACAGATTTGAAGACGCCGCGCGTGGCAAAAAACATCGGCGGCTGCAGATCGACGCACAGCAGCACCGGCCGTTCGCGCTCCTCCTGAAAAAGCTTGGTGTGCAGCTTGCCGCTGCGCGCCGTGACGCGCCAGTCCAGGTTGCGCACATCGTCACCATCCTCGTAGGGGCGGGTTTCGGCAAAATCCATGCCGCGTCCCTTGAAAGGGGAGAGATGCAGTCCCTGCAGCGAGGCGCGAATGATGCTTCTCGGAGAGGTCAGGTGCTGCGCCTTGCCGCCGAGGCGAATCAGTGACTGCAGCGACACCGAGACGACACCATCTAATTCAGGCGCAAGAGTCTTGCTGGAGATTGCCGTCATGGGACTGCGATTTTCTCCAGCAGGCGGTCAATGACATGATCGGTGGTGATGCCTTCGGCTTCTGCCTCATAGTTGAGCAGCAGGCGGTGACGCAATACATCATGTGCGATTTCCTGCACATCTTCCGGCCCGACATAGTCGCGTCCGGCAAGCCAGGCGCGGGCACGCGAGCAGCGGTCCAGCGCCAGGGTTGCACGCGGGCTGGCGCCCCACGAGATCCATCCGGCAAGATCTTCGCCATAGGTTTCAGGTTTGCGCGTCGCCAGCACCAGTTGAATCAGGTAATCCTCGACAGGCTGCGAGAGGTAGGTCTCGATGACCTGTTGGCGGGCGACACGGATATCATCGCGGGTAACGACGCCTCTCTCTGCGGGCGCCTCGTCAGCAAGCTGCTCGCGCACCTCGCCGCGCACCAGGTGCAGTATCTGCTTCTCGTGCTCCCTCTCCGGGTAGTCAACTGTCACATGCATGAGAAAACGGTCAAGCTGCGCCTCGGGCAGCGGGTATGTTCCCTCCTGCTCGATCGGGTTTTGCGTGGCCATGACGAGGAATGGGTCGGGAAGCTTGCGAGTCACCCCGGCGACAGTGACCTGCCTTTCGGCCATCGCTTCCAGCAGCGCCGACTGCACCTTTGCCGGCGCGCGGTTAATCTCGTCCGCGAGGATCAGGTTGTGAAACAGCGGCCCGGGCTGAAAGTGGAATTTCCCCTCCTGCTGGGAGAAGATGTCTGTGCCGGTGATATCCGCCGGCATCAGATCCGGCGTAAACTGAATGCGCTGATAGTCGCTTTCCAGATGCTGTCCAAGGACATGAATTGCGCGTGTCTTGGCAAGACCGGGGGCGCCCTCGACCAGTAAATGTCCATCCGCCAGCAGTGCAATGAGCAGTCGATTGACAAGTGTTGGCTGGCCGATTACCTGTTGCTGAAGCCACTGTTCGAGTTTCTGGAAAGTGCTGATTTGAGACATGGGACTCCGTTGACTATTGCTGAATCGCTAGGGTTGTGATCTTATCAATACCTGCAGTTAAAAGGTAGTCTTGATCACAGCTTCCTGGGGTACAATCCCACCTTTTTCGATGAACTCCTCACGGGAGGATAGGATACATGATCATTACACTCTCTCCGTCCAAAGGGCAGGAGTTTGAAACCGCTGCAGAAACTGTTGCCAGCACTCAGCCCGATCAACTCGCGGATTCCCGGGTGCTGATCGACGAACTGCGCAAAGTTGGCCCCGCTGCGCTGCGGGAATTGATGGATATCAGTGAGAATATCGCCAATCTGAATGTCGATCGTTATCGATCATTCTCCACCCCGTTTACCTTGCAGAATGCCAAGCAGGCGCTGTTTGCATTCAAGGGGGATGTCTATAGCGGTATCGAGGTGGATGCCTACAGCGAGGATGATTTGCAGTATGCGCAGCAGCATCTGCGTATTCTTTCAGGACTCTATGGCGCCCTGCGTCCGCTCGACCTGATCCAGCCCTATCGCCTGGAGATGAAGACTAAACTGGCTAATCCGGGAGGGAGTAATCTCTACCAGTTCTGGGGAGAGCGAATTACCGACAGCCTCAATGAGCTGCTGGAGCAGCAGCAGGAGCCTGTTCTCATCAACCTCGCTTCCAACGAATATTTCAGGTCGGTCAAGCCGAAACTGTTGAAAGGGCGCCTGCTGACGATCAATTTCAAGGAGACCAAAGAGGGAAAAACCCGCGTCATCGCTATTTTTGCAAAACGCGCGCGCGGCATGATGACGGACTTTATACTGCGCAACAGGATTGAAACTCCTGAAGGCATCAAGGCGTTCAGGCGGGGCGGCTACCGGTTTTCAAAGGCGGATTCAGATGACAAGCAGTGGACTTTCACCCGCAAGCAGCCGCCGGGGAAAAAGGCTTGATCAGAGCTTCCTTAACCACGGAACACACGGAATACTCGGAAAAGCAATTCAAAAATTCCGTGTTGTCCGTGTGTTCCGTGGTGAAAAAAGTGTTTAAACTCTTTGTGCCGATCGACTCATCGTTGTTTCAGGATGTAGTCGATGATCTGCAGGTGTTCTGCTTCAGTGAGGTTTTCTTCAAAAGAGGGCATGTTTTTCCCGCCATCGTGGATGGTTTCGTGCAGAAAAGATTTGGGTTCGTGCAGGCTTGATGCTTCACGATGGCAGCCGAAACAGTTATCGGCATAGAGTTTTTCACCTGTGGAGGCGTAATGCTCCCCGCTATCGATGCTCGCGCAGGAGTAGAGAGCCGCGCAACAGAGTGATGCAGCGGCCGTGCTAATGAGTGTTTTCATGGAACTCTCCTGTCAAATAGCGTCTGCAGTTCAATAGTGTGAATGTTGGACAACTCCTTACCATTCACTGGCTTCTGTAATGATGCTTTCAATCAGTTTCACAACCTCGCCAGCTTCTTGTTCTGACTCCTTTCCTGCAACTGGCCGACGATATGCCAGATTGACATGTTTGGGATCGTCATTTGTTACATAAACGCTGATTGAAAATGGACACAACATAATATTAGCAGAGTTTTTCTGCGCCAGTTTGTGGGAGATGCTGGCACTGCAGAACTCAACGATTTCAGCGTTGAGAAAGACATTGCTGGTCACGCCAAAATCTTTGCCGGTGCGATTCAGCATCTCTGCGGCTGGAAGCGTATGCGCGATATTGATGCCCTTTCCCTTGATCGCGGTCTTGACACTGTCGAGCACATCTTCATATTCCCCCTCAACCTGGGTGACCACAAAGGGTGATTCATCGGCGCCGGCACTCTGTACAGTCAGGGCGAAGAGGCAAGAAGCAAGCAATAACCAGCTGCTCATTTTTTTAAAAGGGCGTTGTTTCATGTTGTTTCTCTCCTGTAATCAAAAAAAGTTTGCAGTCGTCAGTATGCAGCTAAAAGAAAGTTTGCAGTCTTCAGTTGGCAGTAAAAACAACAAAAAAATGTTATAGATTGCGGCAAAAAAGAGTTGCAGATGGCAATGTGCCGATTAGATTTACTGCCAACTGAAGACTGCCAACTTCACTTTTGCTCCGTATCGATCTCAAGCATGCGCTGTGCGATTCCCTGTGCGGTGATTACACCACGATACTCGCCACCATCAAACACAAACAGAAAGCTCGAATGAAATTTTTCAAGAATCGCCATCGCCTTGATGATAGGGGTCTCTGATGTAATCGAGTGCAGTGGTTTATCAACATAGGGTTCGATGGGGTGATTCATGAGCTCTCTGACCTTGGTTCTGGCATCCTTGACACAGCTGAGTTGGTCCCCCAGCACCATCGCCAGTTCCACCATGTAGTTTGGCAAGCAGCCGTGGTGCATGATGCCGGCAAGGCTGACAAAGCCGCGCCGCTCTCCCTTGCTGTTGAGATAGGGCAGCGCGGGAACCCCTGCTTTAACACAGATTGCGAAGACCTCCCGGACTTTCATCCCTTCCCGGGCAAAAAGAGTTGGGATCAATATGGTTTTTAGTTTCATCGCTTCACTCTGTATGACTAAACAAGATAACGGAAATAGATGTAGATCGTGGCGATGACGATACTCATCAGCATCATCGGAAATGCCAGCAGCATAAATGGCACAAAACGAATCGGGTGCCCGGCCTGCTCGGCATAGCCTGCAACGATCAGATTTGCACTGGCGCCAATGAGTGATCCATTGCCGCCAAGGCAGGCGCCCAGAGCCAGCGACCACCACAAAGGCTCCAGGTTTTCTGCGCCGCCGAAAACAGGAGCCATGCTCTTGATGACGGGAATCATGGTCGCAACGAAAGGTATGTTGTCGACCAGTGCGGAGAAGATTGCAGAGATCCACAGAATCATCAATGCGGTGTTGGCCAGATCGCCGCCGGTGAAGTCGAGCACAGCGTTAGCCAGTCTCTCCAGCAAACCGACTTGTTCCACGCCGTGAACAAGAATAAACAGGCCGACGAAAAAAAAGATGGTGATCCACTCCACCTCGGCAAAAGAGGCATGCACATCTTTTGCCTGCGACTCGGATGATCTCTTGATATTGGTCAGCAGCAACAGCAGCGCAGCGCCGAAGAGAGCGATGGTGGCCGGCTCCAGGTGCAGCTGGTGGGCGAAGATAAAGCCGCTGATGACAGTCGTCAGCACAAACAGTGACTGCTTCAGCAGGCGCGCGTCGGTAATGCTGTTTCTCTCATTAAAACTCATGATGTTTTGCCTCGCTTCATCGCTGGCATGCATCTTTCGTCCCCAGATGACCCACACCACAGCGAGAGTCATGAGCAGAATCAGTGGAATGATGGGGGCAAGGTTGATCAGGAAGTCATTGAACGAGAAGGGTACAGCCGAGCCAATCATGATGTTTGGCGGGTCGCCGATCAGGGTGGCTGCGCCGCCGATGTTGGAGGAGAGTATCTCGGTAAAGAGAAACGGAAATGGAGTGACTTTCAGCTCCTGGGTAATCAGCAGTGTGACCGGCACGATCAGCAGCACAGTGGTGACGTTATCCAGCAGTGCAGAGAAGATGGCAGTCACGACCGAGAGCATCAGAAGTATTCCCCACGGTTGTGCGCCAACTTTTTTCGCCGACCAGATGGCGACAAACTGAAACACGCCGGAACGCCGGGTGATGGCGACGATCACCATCATTCCCGTCAGCAGTCCGAGGGTGTTGAAGTCCTCCCCGCGCAGCGCTGCTTCCTGGTTCAGGACGCCAGTCATGATCATCAACATGCCGCCGAGCAGCGCCACGATCGCGCGGTTGACGCGCTCCGTCATGATAACGGCATAGGTCAGCACAAACAGTGTTCCGGCAACCCATACAGGATCCCAGCCAAAAATCACATTCATCACAGCGTCGGCGTGCTCAGTCACTGGAGTCGCTCCCTTCGTTGTCGTTTATTACGCAGGCGCTCTTCAGGCGGGGATCGACATCACCAAGCTGGGAGCTGATGTGCGCCAGAATATCCCAGTAGGAGATCATGCCGACCAGGTGAGCCCCGTCGCTCTCCACCAGCACCACAGGCAGGCTGGTGGGGGCTTCGTAGAGCTTGCGGATCACCTCCATGATGGGTTCGTCCGTACGGCACAGGATCAGGTGATCCCGATCAAGATAGTTTTTTACCGGCTGGTCGGCAACCTCCTGCAGAGACTCAATGACCTCTTCGAGGTTGTCCGCCAGAAAAACCAGGCTCTTCAGAGCAGGCGAGATGGTGGCTGCCTTGGGCAGCAGGGCGCGCAGCAGGTTGCGCAGACCAAACAAGCCGATGAATTTGCCGTCGCTGTCCATGACCGGAAGGTTGTGGATGTGTTTGTCGCACATTTTTACCAGTGCGTTTCTGACCCGCTCATCGGCATGTGCAGTGACGGGATCGCGTGACATGAATTGTTCGGCAGACAATCGGGACTCCTTTCATCGGTAAAATAAGCACATATTGAGAAATGATAATAGAGCAATTCTGCACAAAACTCACACATCTCCGCTATTTTTGTTGATTCAATGGGGTAAACTGAGCGAATAGTTACCTGAATTGCTTTTTGATATGAGCATAATACCGCAACACCAGATTAGCGACGTCAATGCCTATATGCAGCAACTCGGAGCGCAGGCGCGCAAAGCCAGCCGCGTTCTTGCTGCAGCAACCACTGCACAGAAAAACAGTGCGCTGAACGCCATTGCCGATGACCTCGACCACAATCGCAATACGCTGATCGCCGAGAATCTCAAGGATCTCGATGCCGGCAGGGAGAAGGGTCTCTCTGATGCGCTGCTGGATCGCCTGGAACTCGACAACGAGCGCATCGACAGCATGATCGAGGGGCTGCGCCAGATCGCCGCGCTTGCAGATCCCGTCGGTGAGATCTTCGACATGAGCTATCGTCCCTCCGGCATTCAGGTGGGCCGCATGCGCGTGCCGCTGGGCGTCGTCGGCATTATTTATGAGTCGCGTCCGAATGTGACTGCAGATGCCGCCGCCCTGTGTCTCAAATCGGGCAATGCCACTGTGCTGCGCGGCGGCTCCGAGGCATTCTTCTCCAACCAGGCGATTGCGCAATGCATTCACCAGGGGCTGCAAAAGGCGGGTCTGCCTGCAGAGGCGGTGCAGGTCGTTGCAACCACCGATCGCGAGGCTGTGGGCGCCATGATCACCATGCCCGAGTTCATCGATGTGATTATTCCTCGTGGCGGCAAGGGATTGATCGAACGTATCTCCAATGATGCCAGGGTGCCTGTGATCAAGCATCTTGACGGCATTTGTCATCTCTATATCGACGCTGATGCCGATCAGCAGAAGGCCTTTGATGTAGCGCTCAACGCCAAGACCCAGCGTTATGGAACTTGTAATACCATGGAGACGCTGCTGGTGGCGGAAAGCATTGCGCATGAGATCCTCCCCGGTCTGGCGGAAGCCTTTGTCAAAAAGGGCGTTGAACTGCGAGGCTGCGAGGCTACCCGGAAAATCATCAGCTGCAACGCGGCAACAGATGAGGATTGGGATACCGAGTACCTGGCGCCGATCCTCTCCATTCGCGTAGTTCCTGGTGTGGATGCGGCAATGGATCATATCGCCGCACACAGCTCTCAACACACGGAATCCATCATCACGGAAAACTACACAACTGCACGGCGTTTCCTCGCAGAAGTCGACTCAAGTTCGGTGATGGTGAATGCCTCGACACGCTTTGCAGATGGCTTTGAGTATGGTCTGGGGGCGGAGATCGGCATCTCGACCGACAAGTTCCATGCGCGCGGCCCCGTCGGCCTGGAGGGGCTGACCTCGGTGAAATTCATCGTGCTGGGCGACGGGCATATCCGCACTTGATGGATCCTGCAAGTATTTGCAAAACCTCGTCATTCCGGCATGCTTATAGCCGGAATCTATTTGCCCGGAGTTATTCGTTATAGGCATATGATCGGTATTCTCGGCGGCACCTTCGATCCCATACACTACGGGCATCTGCGTACAGCACTGGATGTGCAGGAGGCGCTGGAACTGAAGCATATTCACTTTGTGCCGTTGAAGCATGCAGTCCACAAGAAGCAGCCGGGTACAGAAGCAGAACTGCGGGCTTCCATGGTGCAGGCGGCCATTGCGCAGCACCCCGGTTTTGTCATGGATGATTGCGAGTTGCACAACGACAGGCCATCCTACTCGCTCTATACACTGCAATCATTTCGTCGCCAGATGCCGCATACACCGCTCTGTTTTCTGCTGGGAATGGATGCTTTCCGGGATTTTCTGAGCTGGCATGAGCCCATGGAGATTCTCAAGCTGGCGCATCTGGTGGTGATGCAGCGGCCCGGGGAGGAGATGCCGGATGCTCAACTGCAGCAGCTCGTTGCTGAGCGCTCTGTTGAGAATGCTGCGGCGCTGCGTCAGCAACCTGGCGGATCGATCCTGTTTCAACCCGTTACCCAGCTGGCGATTTCGGCAACCGATATTCGTCTGCGTGCGCAACAGGGACGCAGTCTGCGTTATCTGCTGCCGGATGCGGTGATCACCATCATTGAGAAGCTGAAACTCTATCGTCCATCATGACGATCAAACTCCTTCTCCCCGGGGAGAAGGCCGGGATGAGGGGTTCTCGTTTTCATGTAGGAGCGCTCATCTGGCCGCGAAAAATATCACTACACGGCAAAAAAGCTGATTCTCGGTTATCATGGGACGCATTCATGATGTCTCTCGCAAAGCTTTCGCGTCCTGCTCGCGCCCCTCACCTACATCCATGTAGGCGAAGGCGCAAAGCTCGCCAAGAACACCCTTTGCGTCTCCGCGTCTTTGCGAGAGACAAAAAATATTTTATGTCTTGTCGCACTGAGGCATGGTTTGGTTAAAATTATATTTGGAGTATTAATGCAAGCAGAAGAGTTGAAAGAGATCGTCATCAACACCCTCGATGATATGAAGGCGCAGGATGTCGTGATCCTGGATGTACGCGGTAAAACAAGCATTACAGATTTTATGATCATCGCCAGCGGCACGTCGGACCGGCATGTCAAATCCATTGCTCAAACGGTCGCTTTTCAGGCCAAGCAGCGGGGAGAGCCTGCACTGGGAAGCGAGGGTGTGGCTGATGGTGAATGGGCGCTAATTGATCTCAATGGAGTGATAGTACACGTCATGCAGCCAAAGGTGCGTGACTATTA
>JAUXDV010000169.1 GCA_030620735.1 Gammaproteobacteria bacterium | reverse complement strand
TCCGCTATCGCTGTTGCCAGCAGCGTGGTCGTACCGGTTGTCTCAAGCGCCTGGCCAACGGGAATCATCGCTCCCAACAAGACAATAACCGGCCAGTCGATCTCATCATAGAGCTGCCGCACCGGTAGAATGCCAAGTATCAGATAAGTCATGATGGCCAGCAGAAATGCCATATAGAGCGGCATGACTTCCAGCATTCCCAGCGCAATGGCGGCTGCAAACACCAGCAGTGCAACTCCCGCCTGCCGTTGTTGCCCCAGCGTCAGCGCACGCGGAGCCAGCGGCAACAGACCAAACTGTGCAATCTGCTCATCAACCTGCCGCTCCTTTCCCTGCAGGAGTAAAATATCGCCAATACGAAAAGTCACCCTGCGCAACCGTTTCCTCAGCGTTTCACCATATCGCGAGAGGCCATAGAGAGCCAGGGTTCCACCGCTCCTGCGGCGCAGATAAGGGACGCCATGCCCGACCAGCGGGGAGTCGCCGGAGACGATGCCCTCAAACAGCGTCAGCTCCTCCGGCGCAACATCCGCAAAGGCGGAACCCGGCGCACTCAACATCTCGAGGCCATATCGATCGATCAGCGGCTGCAACTCCTCTGCGCGTCCCAACACCACCAGGATATCACCGCTTTCAAAACGGTAATCCGAAACCATCGGCCGTGCCCTGCTGTTTTCATGGGCGATTCCCACCAGCAGCAGGTCCCACTCCTCATCCATTACCAGTGAACGCAGATCCTTCCCCGGCAACTCCGACTGATCGGTGATTTTGAGCTCGGCAAGGTATTCGCCCACTTCAAACAGCTGGTCAACCGCGCTCTTCTCGAGGCGCTCTTTCGGCAGCAGACGCCAACCGATAAGAATCACGAACAGGACTCCGACCGCAGCAACCGGAATACCGACTGGCGAGAAGTCGAACAGTGCAAACGCCTCCTTTCCTGGAATATCCGCACGTATCGATGCGATGATGATATTCGGCGGCGTACCGATCATGGTTGTCATACCGCCGAGAATACTGCCGAATGCAAGCGGCATCAGTATCAGCGCCGGTGAACGCTGCTGCTTCCTGGCGGTTGCGATGGCCACTGGCAGCATCAGCGCCAACGCGCCAACATTATTCATAAAAGCCGATGCGAAAGTCACCACCAGCGTCAATAGACCGATATGCACAAATTGATTGCCCGTCACCGATCCCAGCCGGGAGGCGGCGAGATCCACCACGCCTGCATTTTTCAGGGCATGGCTGATAACCAGCACAGCCGCGACTGTCACTACCGCCGGATGGCTGAATCCGGAAAAAGCCGACTCCATCGGCACAAGACCCAGCAACGCGCACAGCACCAGCGCAGACATGGCGATAAGATCATGGCGCCAGCGGCCCCAGGCAAACATCAGCAGCACCAGAATCAGTACAGCTGTAATCAATAATTGTTTATTATCCATAGTCTCGGTACTCTCTCTTCGTTGTTCCTTTACCTCGTTCCTTGTTCCTCGCCGCTCCTCTCTCGCTCCTGCAGTGTAACCGGAAGATCCAGAGGCGCAGTCCCTCTCCATCCCTGAATGCGGACATCGCTGCCTACTGCTTTCGACGCCACCGTATTGACGATGTCAAAGGAGGAGTTGATCGCAGTTTCATCGATGCGGGTAATCACATCACCCGGACGCAAACCCGCCTCCCCGGCTGCTCCCTTATTGTAGACCTGAGTAATCAGTACACCTTGCATATCCGGATCCAGTCCAAAGGAATCGGCCAGCACCGCTGTCATATTCTCTCCTCCGATCCCCAGCCAGCCACGGCTGACACTGCCGCTGTCGAGCAGTTGCCGCATGATCCCCCTGACCATATCCACTGGAATGGCAAAACCAATCCCCTGTGATCCCCCGCTGCGGGAAAAAATTGCTGCGTTGATAGCAACCAGCTCTCCCCGCGCGTCAATCAACGCGCCACCTGAATTCCCCGGATTGATAGAAGCATCCGTTTGAATGAAATTCTCAAATTTGCTGATGCCAAGATGGCTGCGTCCGGTTGCAGAGACAACTCCCATGGTTACCGTCTGACCGACGCCAAAAGGGTTTCCAATCGCCAGCACCACATCTCCCACTCGCAGGCTGGAGGATGCTCCCAGCGTGATAACAGGCAGTGGTCCTGCTTTGGCGCGCCGTTCACTCAAATCAACATGCAGTACGGCCACATCAGAATCGGAATCAGAGCCGACAATAGTTGCCTGCAGACGTTCGCCACTATGCAGAACCACCTCGATTCTGTGCGCCCCCTGCACCACATGGCTGCTCGTCACGATATAGCCTTTTACGTCTACGATAACGCCGGAGCCACGATTCTCTTCACGCCGCTGCCGATTAGAACGCATGCGCGGTGCAAACTGCCGTTCCAACACTCTGCTGGCAAAGACGTTGACCACGGCCGGAGCAGCCCGCTCAACTGCGTCCGCATAGGAGACAGGGCCATTACTCCGCGCCCCCGATGCCTGCGCAAGTGTCGTCATGATCGATGCACCGACAACGACGACAGCGGCGATCAGAAAATAGAGGGAAGTGGATTGATTTCGCATATACTGCATCTATTGTTCGGAATAGCATTAACGCTATCATAACGGCCCGCATACAAATGATCCAAATTCAAACACTGGAGAGCTGGTGCAATCAGCAACTCCAGCCTGAAAGTTTTTCTGACTACTGTCCCAACGGTATGCAGGTTGAAGGCGGCAGAGAGATACAGCGCCTCGCCAGCGGCGTCACTGCGTGCCAGGCGCTGCTGGATGCAGCCATTGAGTGGGATGCTGACGCCATCCTGGTTCACCATGGCTACTTCTGGCAGGGAGAAGCGGAACCCCTGACCGGCATCAAGGGGGATCGTATTCGCACCCTGATGCAGAACAATATCAGCCTGCTCGCCTATCATCTTCCACTCGACGCGCACCCCCTGTTTGGCAATAACGCACAGCTGGGCAAGCGCCTGCAACTGCTCAATGCAGCAGCCATAGACTCAAGCGGAGGGCTGCTGTGGAGTGCTGAACTCCAGCATCCCGTGACACCCCGACAGCTATCTGAAAACATCACACAAGCCGTTGACCGCGAGCCTCTGCATATCGCTGCCGGGATAGAGCAGATTCAGCGTATTGGATGGTGTACAGGCGGCGCACAAAAATATATTGATCAGGCCGCAGATCTCGGCCTCGACGCATTTATCAGTGGAGAGATCTCGGAATCGACAGTGCATACTGCGCGTGAACGCAATATCCACTATTATGCAGCAGGCCACCACGCAACCGAGCGCTATGGCGTACAGGCGCTGGGTGATGCCATTGCATCCGAGTTCGGCATCACTCACCACTATATCGAGATCGACAATCCGGCGTGATGCCTTATCTCTACAGCATGTCGCTAATCTTCAGCCTGCTGTTTTCCTGCCTGCCTCAAAACAGCTTTGGGGGAGAGAACCCGACACAGATGCAATCGACCAGCTGGCAAAATAAAGCGCAGCAACGCATCAGAGCGCGCTTCAAACAGGCTGGAGTATCCTGGCCGCCGGTAAAAATCGCTCTACTGGCATTGAAACAAAGCCGCAAACTTGAACTCTGGGCATCCGCGGATGAGAAGTGGCATTTAATTCAGATCTACCCTATCCTGGGAGCCAGTGGAACAGCCGGCCCCAAGCTGCGCCAGGGTGACAAGCAGGTTCCTGAAGGCGCCTACAGAGTTTTATGGCTCAATCCGAAGAGCCGTTATCATCTCTCCATGAAACTCAACTACCCGAATGTGGAAGATCTCAGATACGCCCGAAAGGAGGGACGAAATAACCCCGGAGGCGACATCTTCATTCACGGCAAGGACGTCTCAATCGGCTGTATTGCAATCGGCGACCCTGCCATCGAAGAGCTCTACTCGCTGGTTCAACGCACAGGCGTCGAAAATGTGAGCGTCTATATCGCCCCGACGGATCCGAGACAGCACCCCTTGTCCGCACCAGCGCAGGCCCCGGCATGGCTCAATGCAAGGTATCAGCAATTAAACCAAATATTCCAACAGTTCCGATAATACTCAGCCCTCACTACTCAGTCCTCACTACTCGTCTTTATCCCCAGCTCATCCCAGATAGTGTCAATACGCGCCTTGACTGCGGCATCCATCTCGATGGGCATGCCCCACTCCCGGTCGGTCTCCCCTTTCCACTTGTTGGTGGCGTCAAAACCGACTTTGGAACCAAGCCCCGAGACAGGCGAGGCAAAATCGAGGTAATCGATGGGGGTGTTTTCAACCAGCGTCATATCCCGCACCGGATCCATGCGCGTGGTCATGGCCCAGATCACATCATCCCACTGGCGAACATCGATATCATCGTCCGTGACAATCACGAACTTGGTATACATGAACTGCCGCAGAAATGACCACACGCCAAACATCACCCGCTTGGCGTGTCCGGGATACTCTTTTTTCATACTTACCACCGCCATGCGGTAGGAACACCCCTCCGGCGGCAGATAAAAATCGGTGATCTCCGGGAACTGTTTCTGCAATATCGGCACAAAGACTTCATTCAGCGCCACCCCAAGAATCGCCGGCTCATCCGGAGGACGTCCCGTATAGGTGCTGTGATAGATGGGATCGTGCCGCATGGTGATACGATCAATGGTCAATACCGGGAAACTCTCAACTTCATTGTAATAGCCGGTGTGATCTCCAAACGGCCCTTCCGGCGCCATATCATCGGGATGCAGATGACCT
>JAUXDV010000196.1 GCA_030620735.1 Gammaproteobacteria bacterium | reverse complement strand
GGAATAACTGTCTTCAAAAAGACCTCTTCGTCTGACTCGACAAACGGAACAAGGTAGACATAATCCTCTATAGCAACCATGTGGATTTGTTGGCCAGGGTAACGTTCCTGATTCGGATGTTCGATTGTTTCGAGGATGTCACCCGCCATAATGTGGAACACCACATCTTCAAACGAAACCCCTCTCTCAACTTTCAGAAGAGAGTTCTTTTCTGGGTTCCATGAGATCGGCTTCATACGCCAAGTTTAACACAACGTGTGCCATTTGTACTCTCAGCGGCTAAAATGTTGCCATCATCTGTTTGATAAAGTGGATGTGCTATTTTGCCGAAGCTTTTTTAAATCTGAGTTCTTGGTCTTGGTATATGATGTCTATCTATGCCTTGTATCCTTGCAATGACTGCAATGAGTATGCTGCAGACGTTCGCTGCACACCTCAAAATTTGTTCAGACTGCTGATTCAGTAAATGGCTGTAGTTTCCCTAGGGATCTTTGGTATCATCCGACTATGAGACATCAGCACAGTCACTGGCTCGGCAACCATTTATTGCCACGCACACTGTGTGTGGCGTTGCTGTTGTTCTCTCAATATGCCGTTGCGCTACATGCGGCCGAGCATCCTTTCCATCAATCTGGGCATGCCTGCGAGATTTTCCAGGGGGTGCAGAGTCTCGATCATGCTACCCTCGACGGCGGTATCCAGCACACACTTTGGCTGCCGTACGATTACGCAATTCCCATCAACGGCTCTCGTTGTGCAGTAACTGCACCCGGGAGCACCCTGATACGCGATCCTCCTCCAAGTGACATGGTTTAACTAAAACTACCCGCCTTTTAGGCGGGTTCGTTAATAAATTCACATTGAGGAGAGACCGATGTCTTTTCATGGCAAACTTGCGCTTGTGTCCATGCTGCCAGCTGCCCTTTCTGTTTCACAGCTCCATGCAGAGCCTCAGGCGAGCATCATCGTCGAGGGCATTATTTCCAGCTATTCACAGGATCCGGAGGAGTATCGCCTTCCGGGATTTCAGCTCGGTGGTGAAGCCGGGCTGCATGACGAAGGCTGGTCGTTTGGCCACAATGAGTTCGCCGTCTCCGGTGAGATTGGAGGTTTTCTCGAGGGGCAATTCACCGGCGTCATGCACCAGCATGAGGGCGAACTGGAGTTTGAACTGGAAGAGTTGTGGCTGCAGACCCTAGGTCTTGGGCAAGGCGTCACCCTGAAGGCGGGGCGCTTTTTCTCTGATATCGGCTACTTGAACAATACGCATCCCCATGCATGGGATTTTGTCGATGCGCCGCTGATCTATCGCGGTATTCTCGGCAACCAGTACAAGGACAACGGCCTGCAGGGCTCATGGATCGCGCCGACAGAGACTTATCTTCGGCTCGGTACGGAAGCCTTTACTGGGAGTGAGTTTCCCTTCGATTATGATGGCGGCGGCATAGGCTCCTGGAGTCTCTTCGCCGACATCGGTGGTGACTTTAATGCAAGCCACAGCTGGCAGCTCGGCATCTCGCATCTGTGGGGAGACAGCGACGACAGGTTCGGTGGGCATGGCCATGACCACGGGGGAAGGCACGAAGTAGAGCATGCCTATGGGGAGGAGCATCTTCCGGCTTTCACCGGCGACAGCTCTATCGCAGCTGTTGATTTCGTCTATAAGTGGGCGCCGGATGGTAATTATAAGGAACGCTTTTTCAAGCTGCAAATGGAGTATATGTATCGCCGTGAGGATGGCCGCATCGATCTTTTCCACGATGGGGTGTTCGAGGAGAGTTCCCCCTACGAGGGGCAGCAGCACGGCGGCTATATCCAGGGAAAATACCGTTTTCTGCCGCACTGGCAAGGCAGTTTGCGCTACGACCTGCTGACCAGTTCCAACCGTGCGGTCAATGCAGAGATTCTCGAGGAGGCGGGGCTCGAGAGCGACTATGACCCCTGGCGAATTGGCGGCGCCATCGCCTGGGTGCCAAATGAATACACCACCCTGCGCTTCCAGTACAACCATGACAGGTCGCAGCCACGCACCGACCATCAGTTCTTCGTGCAGTTTATCTATAGTTTCGGCGCTCATGGCGCCCATCAGTTCTAGGAGTGTAGATCATGCTGAACAACTTGATGATTACCATTACCCTGCTTACCGTTTCATCGTTGGTGCAGGCAAAGGTCGATATTCTCGCCTGCGAGCCGGAGTGGGCGTCGCTAGCACGTGAAATCGGCGGCGACAAGGTCGAAGCCTACGCGGCGACAACCGCCTTTCAGGATCCACACCATATTCAGGCGCGCCCCAGTCTGCTTGCCAAAGCACGTAAGGCAGACCTGCTTATCTGCTCAGGTGCTGAACTGGAGGCAGGCTGGCTTCCCATATTGCTGAAGAAGAGCGGCAATGGCGCCATCCGCCCAGGTAAGCCTGGGCATCTGATGGCGGCCGACTACGTCAGGCTGCTGGAGGTGCTCGGCAGGGTCACGCGCAGCATGGGCGACGTGCATGCCTCCGGCAATCCCCATCTCCATCTTGATCCGAGCAATATCCTCAAGGTTGCCTCCGTTCTGAACAAGCGACTGCAGAGCATCGACAAGGTCAACAGCGACTATTACCAGAAGCGCTTTTCCAGTTTTTCGCAAAAATGGAAAAAGGCAATCAAACGCTGGGAAAAGCGCAGCGCTTCGTTGCGGGGAATGCTCGTGGTGGTGCATCACCGCAGCTGGATCTACCTGGAAAGCTGGTTGGGACTGAAAGAGATTGCAGCGCTTGAGCCAAAACCCGGGCTGCCGCCTACCAGCACACACTTGGTAAAGGTGCTGAAGCAGGTCCAGAGCACACCGGCAAAAGCGATCATTCATTCACCCTACCAGCAGCAGAAATCGGCAAAATGGCTCTCCGGTAAGAGCGGCATTCCTGTCGTCAAGCTTCCCTTCACAGTCGGTGGAACACCACAGGCGAAGGATCTCTTCAGTCTCTTCGATGACACCATCAACAGGCTACTGGCGATCAATAGATGATTGATGAAACCTTAGTCTCGATCCTGCTGCCGGCGATGCTGGCCGGCCTGGTGGTGCTTGCCACCCATGTCCCCCTTGGGCAGGAGGTGCTGCGGCGCGGCATCATCTTCATCGATCTCACTATCGCGCAGATTGCCGCTTTCGGCGTGCTGCTGGCGATGCTGCTCGAGTGGGATTCAACCTGGGCGATCCAGATGACGGCGATCAGCATGGCGCTGCTGGGCGCATTGGTGCTGAGCTGGACAGGGAGGCACTGGCCGCGTGAGCAGGAGGCGATCATCGGTGTCAGCTTTATTCTCGCTGCCTCTGCCGGTATTCTGCTGCTAGCGAATAACCCCCATGGTGGAGAGCACCTCAAGGATCTGCTTGCCGGACAGATCCTGTGGGTGGAGTGGCGGCAGATTGCTGTTGCCGCCTTGGCTTACAGTCTGCTGCTTGCCATCTGGTTTGGCACCAGGGAGCATCTCGGGCATACTGGCTTTTACCTGCTGTTCGCCGTGAACGTAACGCTCTCGGTTCAGATGGTCGGCGTCTATCTGGTGTTTGCCAGCCTGATTGTCCCGGCGTTGGCGACAGTCTCTGTTCCCGCCAACAAGCGTTTGCTCTACGGTTATGGTCTTGGCGCACTGGGTTATGCCGCAGGACTTGCAATCTCCTGGCTGTTCGATCTGCCTAGCGGTGCTGTTATCACCTGGATGCTGGCGATTTTTGCCTTTCTGTTTCGTGCCATGCAGAGAAAATCGATTAAAAAACTCTGAATTAAACATCTAGGACTTTGCAAAGATTATGTGAACGCCCGCTTTGGAGCTAGGCTGTGTGAAAACCCTTCGCTAAACAAGTCGGTGGAGAATGATCTCTAGAGCCCCTTTCATTTACTGTTTCGGAGTAGGGTGCGTTGTCAGTATTTTTACTGATTACCAGCTGATAGCGACATCATGTCCCTATGGCTCGAAAAATTCTCGCGTTTTCACGCACCCTGGAACAATTGCCACCATTCACTGAATCAGCAATCAGAGCAGGTTTGGAGGGATGTTGCGAATGGCAGGTCTGGAGCACTATGTATAGCTATACATAGTGC
Organism: Gammaproteobacteria bacterium; assembly: GCA_030620735.1. Classification (GTDB taxonomy): domain Bacteria; phylum Pseudomonadota; class Gammaproteobacteria; order Chromatiales; family Chromatiaceae; genus Sva-25. Next base: position 117 of record JAUXDV010000196.1, on the reverse strand, counting down.
TCCAGAGCGGACGTTCGAAGATCACTGATAACGCTTCCCATCAGCCGACCGAAAAGCGCTTAGCGTTTTCAGGTCGACTGAATGGCTTTGTTGGCGTAATTAAAAAGATAGGGTTTT
>JAUXDV010000336.1 GCA_030620735.1 Gammaproteobacteria bacterium | reverse complement strand
CGGTTTTTATATTTGATTTCATGACATACCCCTTACAATATTATTTATTATGTGCAGGCTGAAAGATTTCTCCCTGCGGTCGAAATGACATTATTTCAGGCTTCACAACATCAGCCCGGTTTTCTCCATTTTTCAGCAGTTCACCTCCGATGCGTCTATTCTCTTATTTTTATTGTACGTAAGGCGCAATGACAACGGGCATTGCGCCGCATCTCCGATGCAGTACGCTATCGCTTATTGCACCCTACGAAAAGTCAACAGGTGACGAACCACTCTTTATTCAGCAACTACCGAGTCCAGTGCGATTTGCAGCATGTCGTTGAAGCTGGTCTGACGCTCTTCGGCGGTCGCTTTTTCACCGGTGCGTATCTGGTCGGAGACGGTGAGAATACAGAGCGCACTGGCGCCATATTCGGCAGCGACGCCATACAGACCAGCCGCCTCCATCTCGACCCCGAGAATGTTGTACTTCTCCATCAGGTCGAATGCGTTCTCCTCCGGTGAGTAGAAGAGATCGGCGGAGAAGATGTTGCCAACGCGCGCATCGACGCCACGCGCTTTGGCCGCGTCCACGGCTTTTCGCAGCAAATCGTAATCCGCAATAGCGGCAAAATCGTGACCATTGAAACGAATGCGATTGACCTTGGAATCGGTGCTTGCTCCCATGCCGATAATGACATCGAGCAGCTTGATCTCGGTGCTGACCGAGCCGCAGGATCCCACACGAATGAGGTTTTTCACGCCATACTCGGTAATCAGCTCAGTCGCATAGATCGAGCAGGAGGGAATGCCCATGCCTGTCCCCATGACCGAGACGGGCTTGCCTTTATAGGCTCCGGTAAAGCCAAACATGTTGCGCACATCGGTCACCTGCTTGACATCGTCCATGAAGGTTTCTGCGATATATTTAGCACGCAGCGGATCGCCGGGCAGCAGGATGGTTTCTGCAAAAGCGCCATCTTCTGCATTGATATGAGGTGTTGCCATTTGTTGTTCTCCTTTGGGTTGATAATTAGGGTTTTTGGATCGTTACACCAGATTATTCCGAATAGCGCGCCCGCCCCTGCTTGTGCGAATCCCGTGCGTAATAGCGGGCTCCTCCACGCGGCACGACCACGATGCCGGAGTCGGTGACCTTGTAGCGCTTGCGATCCTCTTGCAGGTCAAATCCGATAGAGGCTCCAGGTTCAATATCGTTGTGGCGATCCACGATCACGTTCTTCAACCTGGCCCCGGCGCCGATGTGCACATAATCCATGATGATGCAGTTATCCAGTTCGGCGCCCTCTTCCACCACCGCCTCGCGGCGAATGATGGTGTTTTTCACCTTGCCGCCATTGATCAGGGTGGCTGCGCCCAGCAAGCTGTTTTCGATCTCGCCGCTGATCACCCGCGCCACCGGCCCCTGGTAATTGCTGGATAGTATCGGCCATTCCGTGTTGAAGACATCCAGGCGGGGTTCCAGTCCCATCACGTCTGCGTGCGCCGCCATGTAGGCATCGATGTTTCCCACGTCGCGCCAGTACCCCTGCTCCTCGTAGGGCTTCAAACCCGGCACCTCGTTGTCAGCAAAGTTGTAGGCATAGAGCTTGTGACTCTTCATCAACTTCGGCAGCACATCGTGGCCAAAATCCGTCTCTCCGCGACTCTTGGCATCCAGCAACGCCTCCACCAGTACCTCCGCCTTGAAGAGGTAATTTCCCATGGAGGCGAAGGCCCGAGCCGGGTCGCCTGGCATGTGCGCCGGGTTTTCCGGCTTCTCCTGGAACTCGCGGATGCGGCCGTCGTCATCAGTGGCTATCACGCCGAATTCTGTTGCTTCCTGCAACGGCACCGGTAGGGCCGAAACTGTGACATCCGCATTGCAGGCATTGTGGAAGTCCACCATCTGGCGTATATCCATACGGTAGATATGATCGGCGCCGAACACCGCCACCAGATCAGGATCATGATCCTCGATCAGGTTCAGGTTCTGATGCACCGCGT
>JAUXDV010000072.1 GCA_030620735.1 Gammaproteobacteria bacterium | reverse complement strand
TGGTAGAGCGCCTGGGCACACACCTCACCGGTATGATTGATGCGCATCAGGCGCGCAGTATGATCACGCTCCGCATCACTCAGATCCGTTTCATCAAGTCCGGCAGCGGGATTGCCGCGTTCTGTCACTTTTGGCTGACCAAAGATGGTCTGCACTGCCTGATCAATCTGCATGATCACTTTATCAAAGGGCGTATAGGCTCTCGTCATCTCTCTTCTCCAATTTAGGGATGAGGCATTTATGAAAATACCAATCTCGCTTGTCTTTTTGTCCGTGCTTTTCGCCGCCACTCTGGTTACATAGTTCACTATGCGCCCGACGTGGCAACAAAAACCACAAATAAAAATCCTGCACATCCTGGTACTTTCATTTCTGCCTCATCCCTTAGTTTTCACCAATTGCTCTGCAACCAATTCTAGCGGATGCACCACTGAGATGCCTAGCCCTGCTTTTTTAGCCGCCAACTGCAGTTGCAGCGCACAGCCGCTATTGGTTGTCACCACGATGTTTGCCTGTGATGCAGCCAGCTGATCGATGAGCGGCCTCACCAGCTGCTCTCCGGTATGTGGCTGGGCAATGAGGTGCAGACCGGCTCCACCACAACATCCCAGACCCTGCAGTTCAAGCAATTCAGCGCCAGGCAAGTCATGAAGCAGAGCCATCACCTGCTTCTGCTGCCCCATGGCGGCAAGCGTGCAGGGAAAAAAGATGGCTATCGTGCGCCTGATTTCAGTGAGAGGGAGACTCCTGATGCCCCCGATTTGTTGGATAAAGGCGCCTGCATCCATCACCGGGCTATCCAGCCCGGGGATGTCAGCCAGATATGAGCCGCATCCGCTGCTGAGAGTGATCAGGGCCTCATAGCTTTTGTTGACAAAGGTAGTCAGATTGATGCTCTTCAATTCAGCAGCACGCTGCTGATATCCGGCATGTGCATGCATCGCTCCACAGCACTGCTGCGATGGCGGAATAGAGACAGCATATCCACTGGCAGTGAGTATCATGATCGCAGCCTCTATCGCCGCCATATCGACCGTTCCACCCATACATCCCGTAAACAACGCCACCTCTCCCTTCAGCGTTGTTGTAGCGGCGTAACGATTTTTCAGTGTAGCCGGAGATGCTGAGCCAATCTCATGAATAGCTGCTGCGATGGAAAGCAGACGGCGCACAATTGCAGAAGGAAACCATGTTTGCATTCCAGATTTGACTGCAACTGCAGCTAATTTCATAGCGATACGCTGCCGCCCACGATCTGCAAGGACATCAGGTAACCAGCGCGGAGTTGTACGGGGAAGCGATGCTCTCGCTGCATCCATCAGGGCTGTGTAGTTGACGGCGGATGGGCAAGCGCCTTCACAACGGCGGCACAGCAGACAGTGATCCAGATGAGCCAGCAGAGAGCCATCTGCTTGCAAATCTCCCGCGGCCCACCCCTGCACCAGTGCAATTCTCCCGCGCGGTGATTCCGCCTCATCGCGAGCGAGTTGATAGGTCGGGCAATGGGGCAGACAGAGGCCGCATTTCACGCAGCGGTCAGCCTCCTTGATGAGAAAATCAGTATTCACACACAGAAGGACAGCAGATTGAGAGATCAGCAGAGTATACTATGCACAGACTCAGAATAGCCCTGGAATGCTTATGTCCTACTACAAACACCACCTGTTTTTCTGCACCAACACACGCGACGACGGAGAGCCTTGCTGCCAGGACTATGACTCCCTGGAGGCGCGTAACTACATGAAGAAACGCGCCAAGGATCTCGATATCTATGGCCAGGGAAAAAGCCGCATCAATACTGCAGGCTGCATGAATCGCTGCAGCCAGGGGCCGGTCATTGCCGTCTACCCTGAAGCAATCTGGTATACATGGGTCGATCACGAAGATCTGGATGAGATTCTTGAATCACATCTGCAGCATGGAAAACCCGTCAAACGCCTGATGCTGCAGGAGCAGTAGTCGAGCTGCTGTGTCTAAAATACATTCTCAAATACAATATTTCACTCACACATCGCAGATTTCACTTGACAAACGAGTCAAAATATAAGAATATACTTACATGCTGAATTACATCGTAGTTCAACATTTCCTCTTTTGGTGGTTATTTTTAGCGCAACGTCCTTCGTTGCGCTTTTTTTTGCCTTTACCTTTTGTATCGGCTGCAGGCATAATGGCTGCATAGATATTCCAAAGCGGTTTGCCATGTTTGACCCGAAAATCATTGATGACATCTCCCAGAGGCTGAGCAAATCCCTCCCCCCCGGCCTTGCATCGCTGGAAAAAGATACCCGCCAGCATCTTAACAGTGCACTTCAATCCGCCCTGTCGCGCATGAATCTCGTCACTCGCGAAGAGTTTGATATCCAGCAGGCCGTGCTAGCGCGCACCCGAGAGAAACTGGAACTGCTGGAAAAGCACGTCGCGCAACTGGAACAACCAAAGAATTAAAACAGGAAATTTCACTCATGATAGCCAGGGAACGGCATGTCACTCTCAATTGTTAACAGCCGCTCGGGCGCGGGCATATCTGCGCCGCTGGTAACCATAGAATCCCATCTTGGCAACGGCCTGCCTGCCTTTAACATCGTTGGCCTTCCCGAAAAAGCCGTGCAGGAGAGTCGCGAGCGTGTACGTGCGGCTATCACAAATTCTGAATTTGAATTTCCTGCGCGGCGCATCACCATCAATCTGGCGCCTGCGGATGTCCCCAAAGAGGGGAGCCGCTTTGATCTGCCAGTCGCTGTCGGCATTCTCGCAGCAACAGGTGATCTTTCACAGCAGCAACTCCATCACTACGAATTGATTGGAGAACTGGCGCTTTCGGGGGAGATTCGCCCGATCTCCGGCATTCTACCGGCCGCACTGGCAGCCCATCGCAACGGAAAAAAACTCATCGTTCCGGCTGCCAATGCCGAAGAGGCCTCCCGTGTCACCGGACTGGAGGTCTATGCCGTCACACATCTTCTCGAAGTGACTGAACATTTCAACCAAACACGGCAGATAGAGCCATTCAGCGCAGAATATGAAGAGGTCACTGATTATTCTCTGCCGGATCTCAGTGAGATCATCTCCCAGGAAGCCGCCAAGCGCGCCCTGACCATTGCTGCCGCCGGCGGCCACTCTCTATTGATGACCGGCCCTCCCGGCACAGGCAAGAGCATGCTTGCCAATCGCCTGCCCGGCCTGTTGCCAGGCATGACAACAGATGAAGCACTCGAAAATGCCGCGATTCGCTCGGTTGCCGGCCAGGAGTTCGATGTCAGCAGATGGCGCATCCGGCCATTCAGGTCCCCGCATCACACCGCATCTGCTGCAGCGCTTGTAGGCGGTGGAACCATACCTCGCCCCGGAGAGATCTCCCTGGCGCATAACGGCGTGCTGTTTCTCGATGAGTTGCCTGAATTCGAACGCCGTGTACTCGAAGCACTGCGCGAACCGCTGGAAAATGGCGCCATTACCATTTCACGCGCCGGACGGCAGGCAGACTTTCCGGCAAGATTTCAACTGATTGCCGCGATGAATCCCTGCCCCTGCGGACACCTCGGCGATCCTCGCAGAAACTGCCGCTGTTCGTCCGAACAAATCAGCCGATACCGCAACAAAATATCAGGGCCGCTGCTCGACCGCATCGACATACAGATAGAGGTGCCTGCTTTAGCCGCAGAAGAATTACTTTCCAGGCCGGATTCAAGCATAACGAGTCAGGAGGTTCGACGACATGTCGAGCAGGCGCACAGCATCCAGCTACAGCGTCAGCAACGCCCGAACAGTCAGCTCAATGTGAAGCAGATCGAACAGTATTGCGTATTGGAGCCTGGTGATGAAGCACTGTTGCTGCAGGCCATAGAGAGCCTGAGTCTGTCGCACCGCGCCTACCACCGGGTTTTAAAACTGGCGCGCACCATTGCCGATTATGACCTGCGGCAACAGATAGAGACAGCGCATCTCACAGAGGCAATCAGATATCGAAGCCTCGATAGAACAGCAAGCTAGGGATATTCAGTAAGATCAAGAGAGTGTGCCGCAGAGTGGAAAGAGTTCCACTCTGCGGCTTTTAGCATCCGCCCGCCGGAGAAGGAGATGCAAGAGAGGACTATCTATCCTCGAACATATCGCGACTTCCTCTTTCGAGTTCGTCACCAACCTCAACAGGATTCGGCACGCTGATGGTTGGGGCTCGCCATCCACCGGGCATCTCACCCATTTCGGACGGTGCATTCATACCATCATCCCACATATCTTCGAACATATCCTTGGGGTCGCCGCTGTCGAACCACTTGCTGGGGCCACTGTTGCGTCCTGTGAACGGCATTCTGCTGTCTCTGCCGCCGCCCCATGGCATGCTGCTGCCCCTACTTCCACCCCATGGGCTATTTCTACCGCCCCATGGCATGCTGCTGCCTCCGCGACGGCCTCCCCACGGGCTATTTCTGTCTCTACCGCCCCATGGCATACTAAAACTGTTACTTCTACCACCCCAGGGCGAGTTTTTACCACCCCATGGCATATCCCAGTTGCTGTCCCAATCTCTGTCACGACCGCCACGCCTGCGATCATATCCACCTCGTGATGGAGGACCACTGCGATCATATCCGCCACGCGGAGGAGGACCACTGCGAGATCTGCTCCGCTGAGGGGGTCCCGAAGGTCGTTGTCCCGCGCTTGCTGCACGTGGAGGCGGTCCTGCAGGACGCTGTGCAGGGGCTGGCGCCGCCTGTGGTGCAGCTGCCGCAGGAGGCGCCGCTTGGCGGGCAGGCGCAAATTTTGGCGCTGCAGGATCCTGACGTCTTGGTGCAAATTTTGGCGCCGGAGCCTGAGATGGCGCTGCGGCTGGAGGCGCCTGTGTTGCTTGCGCCTGAGGAGCAAACTTTGGAGCTGGCGCAGCCTGCCCCGCTGCTTGTGACGGCAATGGCGGATAACGATAATCCTGCTCTGCATTGGCCACGTCAATAGTGGCCGTCATCATCATGGCGGCTGAAATTGCGGTAGCCACTCCATAATTAAGTGTTGTTTTCATATTTTGAATCTCCTTCTGGATAAAACTATTCGTATCTGCATTGAATCACTATTATCAGTGCATTACCAGAGTTTATTAGTGAAAATAGACTCTCTCGCATGAAAAACAGCAGTAATTTCCCAATTTTTCACTTGTCGCGACAAAACTCCTCGCTACAAATGTGCACTTAACCACTTGCAAATTGCGGATTATCAGATAGGATTAACGACATGGAGAAGAGGAATATTAAAACAAGAGAGATTTTTTTTGACAAATCTCATCCGGATGAGCATCAGGCCAATACGGCTGCAGAGCGCCTTGCCGGTGTCGAGGGGATTCTTGATCTCAGCGCCGTCTCTGCGAATCAGCTGCGCATCACCTACCACCTGCTTGAGATCAACCTGGAGCAAATTGAGGAGGGTCTGATAGAAGCCGGTTTTTTTCTCAAGAACAATCTCATCAACAAGATCCGGGATGCACTCTTTTTCTACACGGAAGAAACCGAACGCGCCAATCAGGGCTGTACCAAGGGCAGCAGCAACTGCACCAGAAAGGTTTTTATTGCTCGCTATAACCAGATCAATCACGGTTGCCGTGATGTGCGTCCCGATCACTGGCGACGCTATCTATAAAACCACCTTTGCCTCTCAAATTCCGCTGCTTTCTGCTCAAACCCCCGGCGTCTCTATACACCATCGAGAGATAAACTTTGCCCCTGAATAAGAATAAAATTACCGAGCTGCGCAAAGAGATCAACTTCAACGACACGCTCAAAGGGCAGCATCTCGCCTTTCACACTACCTGGGGACTCTTTTCTCCACGCGCCATCGATCAGGGCACGCGCATGCTGCTGGACTATCTCGATGTCAGAAGTGACGACACGGCGATCGATCTCGGCTGTGGTTACGGTCCCCTGGGGCTAACGATTGCCAGGCTGGCGCCGCAGGGAGAGTGTCTGCTTGTCGATAAGGATTTTGTTGCCGTCGAATATGCAGCAAAAAATGCCGCCCTGAACGACATCAGCAACGTCTCGGTACAGCTCAGCGACGGGCTCAAGCACATTGGCAAACAGTCATTCACTCTGGCAGTGACCAACCTGCCTGCCAAAACCAGCAATGAGCACTACTACCTCTTCTTTCAGGATATCTACGATCATCTCGAGCCGGGCGGGCGCTTCTACGTGGTTGTAATTTCCGGGTTGCGCAACTTCATCAAACGCGCATTTACCGAAGTCTTCGGCAACCATAAAAAACTCAAGCAGGGCAAAAGCTACACCGTGGCGATGGCAGTCAAGAAGTAAATATCCGCATCATTTTTTCAGGAAACAGCATGACAACAATTGGTACTCCTCTCTCTCCTACTGCAACCCGCGTACTCTTTTGCGGAGGCGGTGAACTTGGCAAGGAGGTTGTCATCGAACTGCAGCGTATTGGCGTCGAGGTGATTGTCGTCGACCGCTATGCCGACGCTCCCGCCATGCAGGTGGCGCATCGCAGCCACGTCATCTCCATGCTCGATGGCGAGGCGCTGCGCGCCGTCATCGAGAGCGAGAAACCACACTACATCGTGCCGGAGATCGAGGCGATCGCAACCGACACCCTGGTCGCACTCGAGACAGAGGGTTTCAGCGTGATACCAACTGCCCGCGCAGCGCAGCTGACAATGAACCGTGAAGGTATCCGCCGCCTTGCTGCAGAGGAACTCGGCATCCATACCTCTGCATACCGTTTTGCAGAAAACAGGGATGAGTTCGATCAGGCGATTGCCGATATCGGTTTACCCTGTATCATCAAGCCGATCATGAGTTCATCAGGAAAGGGGCAAAGCACCATTCTGAAAGAGTTGGATATCGATAAGGCATGGGAGTATGCACAGCAGGGGGGACGTAGCGGCGCCGGCAAGGTCATCGTCGAGGGTTTTGTCGATTTTGACTACGAGATCACACTGCTGACCGTGCGCCATGATGGAGGAACCAGCTTTTGCAAACCGGTTGGGCACACCCAGGTCGATGGCGACTACCGCCAGTCATGGCAGCCGCAGCCCATGAGTGATCAGGCCATGGCCACAGCCCGGGAGATTGCAGCGCAAGTGACAGATGCGCTGGGCGGCCGCGGCATCTTTGGCGTGGAACTCTTTATCAAGGGTGACGAGGTGATTTTCAGTGAGGTCTCGCCCCGCCCGCATGATACCGGCATGGTCACCATGATATCCCAGGATCTCTCCCAGTTTGCGCTGCATGCGAGAGCTATTGTTGCTCTTCCAATCCCCAATATCCATTTTCACGGCCCCTCTGCCACCAGCGTCATCCTGGCTGAAGGAGAGTCTACGCAGGTCAGTTTCGGCAACCTCGAGTCCGCCCTGGAACAGCCGGATACCCAGGTCCGTCTTTTTGGAAAACCGCAGGTGAGTGGAGAACGCCGCATGGGAGTGGTGCTGGCGCGCGGCAAGACGCTTGATGATGCGAAACGGAAAGCAATAGATGGGGCCGATGCGATTGCTATCAAATTATGAGGCGTCTAACCATCAGGAGTCGGCGACCCGCTGCACCTCGGCAAAATCGAGGGTTCCCTCGTAAATCGCCCTGCCGGTAATGGCGCTGTCGATACCGCTGTCAGCGACTTCCAGGAGGCGGTGAATATCATCCATGTTGGTGATGCCGCCGGATGCGACTACCGGAATCGAGATTGACCTCGCCAACTCCGCCGTCGCCTCCGCATTGACGCCCTGCATCATGCCGTCGCGGCTGATATCGGTATAGACAATGGCGCTGACACCGGCATTTTCAAAACGTGCGGCCAGGTCAACGGCCTTGACATCAGAGACTTCAGCCCAACCCTCGACAGCCACCATGCCATCTTTGGCATCGATGCCGACAATGATATGGCCGGGGAACTGCTTGCACACCCGCTCGACAAACTCCGGTTCACGCACCGCTTTTGTGCCGATGATGCAGTACTCGACACCCGCCTTGAGGTAAGATTCAATGGTTTCGGCATCACGGATGCCTCCGCCCACCTGGACAGGCAGGTCAGGAAATGCCTGCGTTATGGCGCGCACCACATCGCCATTGACCGGTTCACCCTCAAATGCGCCGTTGAGATCGACCAGATGCAGGCGGCGCGCACCGGCGTCAACCCAGCGTTTTGCCATCGCAACCGGATTGTCCGAGAACACCGTATCGTCGTCCATGCGCCCCTGGCGCAGACGCACGCATTTACCATCCTTGAGATCAATCGCAGGAATTATCAACATAATCAAAGTTTCCAGTTAACAAAGTTTTTCAACAGCTGCAGGCCATCATCAGCGCTTTTTTCAGGATGGAACTGCACCGCAAAAAGGTTATCCCTGGCAATCGCGCAGGTGAAGCGCTCGCCATACTCCGTGGTCGCAGCAATCAGATCGCTCTCTTCAGGAACTACAAAATAGCTATGCACGAAATAGAAGCGGCTGCGATCGGCAATACCTTGCCACAGCGGGTGATCGATG